>CAMXXM010000008.1 GCA_947253195.1 uncultured Porphyromonas sp. | reverse complement strand
AGATTAGAATAACGGTCTCGTGGGCTCGGAGATGTGTATAAGAGACAGCTGTAGCACCTTCTGCACCACCTCTCCCTCCTCGAGGAAACTTATATCATGCCAGTTGCCACTCCTGAGGAGACGCACCAGCTCACTATCACCAACGATCAGCCTACGAGCGTCAAGGTCGTGGCGCTTGATCGTAATAGCTGCCAGGACAAGGCGGATGGAGCGATCAAAACCAACCCAGGTGCGGACAAATTTATCCCCCCGCTTCATAACGTAGCGGAAGTAATAATTATCTAGGATATCCTCGTAGAAATGCTCTGCAGGGCGGTCTATCTCCTGATCGTGGCGATACTCATACATAAAGTCCACCAGATAGGAGGGATAGGTCTTCGGGTCGAAGTGTAGCTCCTCTCCCACCATCTCGGAGGTAATCATACCTCGCTGTGCCGCATCGACCAACTTGCGTAGCTGGTCGAGCCCTACCACGTATGGAACCTGCGGCTCAGGGATCGGTCGATCATAGAGCAGAGCCACGAGTGCCCTGTTGTCCTCACTGAGGAGCAGCAGGTCCAGGAGCTGACCATCTCGGCGGGAAAGCTGCCCGCGAAGGCTCTCCACAAACTCCCACAGAGTGAGTGGAGGATTTTTCCAGATCTCCGGTCTCAGTGTCGGCAGACCTGCTCCTAAGGCATAGTACTCAGCCATAGAGGGTCACTCTTTGTCGGGTGCCGTGAAGAGAGCCTCCCGAAGCTGAGGCCGCATAAAGTCCTTGAAGTACTCCGTCAGAGCCTCCTTGCTTACCACGACCTCGTAGCCCTTGTCGGCGGGTGAGATGGCAAAAGACGCCGCCCTACCCTGGACACTCTTGATGTCAAGTCCTTTCTCAAGGATCCCGGAGGCATGGTTCATAAAGTACTTCCGGAGAGCCTCACCATCCTCAGTAGAGACAGTGACGCTATTGCTCCCCGCTTCGAAAAGCTTTTGGCATAGTCTGAGTACTACATCGTAGAGCCTCTCAGGGTCGGCAAATGCCTGGTTAACACCCTCGCTGACAGCACGATCGTTGATCATATCACTGATCTCCGTCCTCAGTGCATCCGAGGCACGATCAGCCGAGAGCTGAAGCTCCCTCAGGGAGCGCTCACGTAGCCCGGCCACTTCGCTGTCTGCCTTGGACAAAATCTCCTTAGCCTTTGCCTCAGCCTCAGCAAGGATCTTGTCTCTCTTCTCCTCTGCTGCTGCTACGATCTCCTCTGCGCGAGAGTCAGCCTTGGCGATACCATCCTTGTAGATCTTACTCGCCAGTTCTTGTACTTTGTCGTCCATACGAACTCACTCGATATAGTTGCTAATCTTATTATCCTACTTTATGACTACACGTGAACGACTTCACGCATAATATCGGCAAACCTACAAATAATTCCTATGATAGCTACCATCGTTTTATATTATTGATGCGACTTTGCACAGAATTCCTGTTTTTATCCATTTTTCAAAGGTCGAGAGAGAGATGAATGCCCGGTCTTGCAGGTTGTTTCCAATGTGCTCTCTGAAAGGAGACGCAATAAAAAAGAGAGACAACGGAAAATAGCCGTTGCCTCTCTATGTATTTACACCTCCTCAGTGTTATATGTATTCTACATGGTCTACTCTCCTTGTCCGTCGACAGAGAGTATCACTCCATCATCTCCCTACGCATATTCTCTACGTAGCGAGCCTTCTCCATCTTACGACGGCGAATATCGGAGGGCTTACGGAAGTTGCGATTATCACGCAGACGACGCATAGTGCCTGTGCGGTCAAACTTCCTCTTAAATCTCTTCAGGGCACGCTCGATATTTTCGCCCTGGCTTACCGGTACAATGATCATATAGTAATATTTTCAATGTCCACGGGGATCCATACGTCCCCGCTTCGCCTGCAAAGGTAACCTATTTAATCGGGTTTCCCAACACCATTCCCCCGATGTGAAAAACTCTGCCATTGAGGATCATGAAGAGCCTCCGATCTAATATCGGTATTAGAGAAATCTATTACCGATATTAGCAAACACTAATACCGATACTAGTCGCAACTAATACCGGTATTAGAATCAACGCCGTGGCCAGGGGCAATCTCTCTGATGGACCTCCCTGTCCATGTCTACAGAATGCTTGTCCTCCGAGTAAAGTCAATAATCTCCGGTATGTAGCCAAAGGCGATGCTGGTAACGGAGTCGGCACACCCGTAGTAGACAGCTATACGTCCGCTGTCCGGATCATGAAGCGCGGCACAGGGGAAGCAGACGTTGGGCACATCTCCAACACACTCATAAAGCTCCTGCGGAGAGATAAGGTATGCCCCGCTCCGAGCTGTTACCTTCCAGGGCTGATCCTTATCAAGGAGAGCAGAGCCGAAGGCGTACACATATCCATTGGCGCTCCTGAGCACACCATGGTAGATGAGCAACCAACCCTCCGAAGTCTCGATAGGGATAGGTCCCGCTCCGATCTTGAGACACTGCCAAGCGCTTACCTCAAAGTCTGCCGGTGACATCACATGTCTGTGGTGTCCCCAAAACTCCAGATCCGGAGACTCGCTGTAGAATATGTCTCCAAAGGCGGTATGACCATTGTCGCTCGGTCGGCTGAGCATAGCATAGCGACCATTGATCTTACGAGGGAAGAAGACGCCATTGCGATTGAATGGCAGAAATGCATTCTCCAGCTGATGGAAGGTCCGGAAGTCGTCCGTCCAAGCCACACCGATGGTGGGTCCATGATAGCCATTGCACCACGAGACAAAGTAGCGACCATCGATCTCCGTCACCCGAGGGTCATACCCATAGACCCACTCCCCCACCTCAGGGATTTCACAGTCAAAGACAATCTTATCCGGGAAGATGTCCCATGAGAGACCATCCTGACTAAATCCCACGTGGAGACGCATCCTTCGATTGGTGTCGTCGCAGCGGAAGACCCCGGCATACCCGTCCTTGAATGGGACGACTGCACTATTGAATATGCTGTTACTGGTCGGTGTCTCATGCCGACCGATTATGGGGTTTTTGCTGTATCTCCAGAGCGGAGCATGACATCCTTGAGGCCGATCCTCCCAAGGCATATTGGGGAGAGGCCTCCCGGCGATTTTGATATTATCCTTATTCATTTATTTAGTGAGTTTATTCCCATCTCCATCGTAGGAGAAAGGTACTACTTTTGCGCATATCAGCCCGGGTATGGACACCAAGACCGCAATGAGGAAGAAGGAGCTGTACCCTACCGCATCGCTGATGGTGCCACTGATCAGACCGGGGATCATATAGCTGAGGTTCATCAGGCTATTGGCAATGGCATAGTGTGCCATGCGATGAGGTCCGGGCGCCACCTGCTGCATCATAAAGAGCGTCAGACCGACAAATCCGAAACCATAGCCAAATTGCTCTACGACGATCCCCACCGCCGGCCATACTAGATTGGTCGGGTGGAAGAAGGCGAGGAGGAAAAAGATGATGAAGGGGAGATTGAAGATCACAGCCAGAGTGAAAAGCACCTTCCGCAGGCCATAGTGACCTATGTAGTACCCGGCCAATATGCTTCCTCCTATAAAGGCTATCGTCCCCAGGGTCCCGTAGATGAGACCGAAGTCCTTATTTGTCAGCCCCAGTCCCCCGAGCTCGGTGCCGGCCTTCAGGAAGAGAGGCGCCACCTTAATGGCGAGTCCCTCTGTGAAGCGGTAGAGGAAAATAAATAGCAGGTAAAACCAGATGTGCTTCTTCTCAAAGAAACTAACAAAGATCTCCCACACCCCTTGCAGAGTCGACTTCACAGATCGCTTCTCATCCGTTACAGGGGCCTCACTATGGGGTAATACTGCCATATGCCACAGACCAAGTAGTAGCATCAGTCCGCCAGCTACCAGTACCATACTCTGCCAGGAGCGGACAATCCCAATAGAGGTCGTGAGGTAACCTACGAGATAGACCAGTCCGCCCTTGGCCAGCACCTTGGCGATGTTGTAGAAGGCACCCTGCCACCCGACAAACTTGCTCTGAAGCGTAGGCGCGAGTGCTTCCATATAGATTCCATCCCCGGCAATGTCATGCACCGACCCAGAGAGTGCCATCACGGCCATCAGGAGGAGCAGTAGCGGAAAAGACGCCTCTAAGCCAAGCGATGCCGCAATCAGACCGAGCATAAGAGCGGAGATAATCTCAGAGATAAAGACGTACTGCCGCTTACTCCCAAAGAGCTCCATCACCGGGCTGAAGAAAGGCTTTAGGCTCCACGGAAGGATCAGGAGGGAGGCCCAGAAGGTGATTTCCTTATCCGGAATGCCCATATCCTTGAAGAGTAGCAGCGAGACGTCCGAGAGCATGACCATCGGGAGCCCCATGGCGAAGTAGACGGTGGAGACCCACGAGATGGGATTGAGTTTGCTGTCAGTTTTCTTCATATTATCGGAGAGTGGAGACCGGCATGCGCGAGGCATCCAGTCGCAGGAGTACAAATAGGAGCAGGGTAAAGCTCAGCAGCGATGACCCACCATAGCTGATGTAGGGGAGCGGGATGCCGATCACAGGGACTAGACCGATCACCATCCCCACATTCACCAAGAGGTGGAAGAAGAGTATGGATGCCACCGCATAGCCGTATACACGAGCAAAGGTCTCCGGCTGGCGCTCTGCAATGTAAATGATACGGCAGATCAGGGCAAGGAAGAGGAGTAGCACAACTAAGCAGCCGATGAAGCCCTCCTCCTCCCCGATGGTACAGAATATGAAGTCCGTTGTCTGCTCCGGCACGTAGGAGAGCTTTGTCTGAGTCCCCTGTAAGTACCCCTTGCCGAGCAGACCTCCGGAGCCAATAGCGATGAGACTCTGATGCACATTGTAGCCGGCACCTGCGGGATCATCCTTTAGCCCCAGAGAGACAAGAATACGAGTCTGCTGGTGGGGCTGGAGAATATTGTCAAAAAAGTATCCCACCCCGGTGTACATAGCCACACTCACCCCGGCAAAGGTGATCAGTCGACCGATATGTCGCTCTCTATGACCATAAGCCTGTAAGACCACCCATACCAGCAGAAGCACCAGCGCAAGGATGGCAAAGATCGAGAAGTCGACACTCATCCACAGGGAGAGGATTGCAGCCACTATCATCAGCGAGGGGGCAATCACCAAGCCGACCAACCAAGCTCGGTCAAGCTCGCAGTAAGCCTGTGCTGAGAGGACCACCCCGAGATAGATCAGTAGCGAGACAACCAATCGCCCGGCAGGGGTAACGCCCCAGACCGAGTCGGCAAACTTGAGCTCCAGCACGAAAAGCAAAGCACAGAAAACACCAAAGAGCGGGACAGCACTACTCAGCCCCTCCCTGTAGAGGATGATGATGAATGCAGCGTAGACCAATGCGGATCCTGTCTCTGACTGAAGTACGATGATCAGCATCGGAGCAATGATGATGGCAAAAGCGATCGCCAGATCACGGGTGCGCTCGAGGCTAAAGTTATACTTCGACATCCACCATGCCAGCATTAGGGCGGTGGTGAGCTTGGAGAACTCCGCGGGCTGTAGTCGCACAGAGTCCGTGATCACCAACCACGACCGTGATCCCTTAATGTCCGGAGCGATAAAGATCGTGACGATCAAGAGACCGATCATGGCGAAGTAGAGCACCGGGGCAGACTGTTTGAGGAAGAAGGTGTCTATGAGCAGTATGGCAATCGCTGCACCGGCAGAGATCCCGATCCATATTAGTTGAGACAGTGCCCTACCCTCAATACTAAAGGAAGTATCGGTGATGGTATAGGTGCCATCGGCTGCATAGATGGTGAGCCACCCGATCACTACCAAGATTAGGTAAAGCAAGATAGCCAACCAGTCAGCCCGATGCCTCAGTCCCATCGAAGTCCCGGAGGATAGTCTCTTAGTCATACGCCTATCTAATTACTGAGGACAACATCGCCTTCTCGTAGCTAATCGACGAAGGAGTAATAGAGTCACCATGGAGGTAGTAATCGAGCATAAGTCTACCGATCGGTACAGCATAGGTGGCACCGAAGCCTCCATTCTCCACCATGACAGCGATGGAGACCTTGGGCTCCTCCATGGGACCAAAGCCGAGGAAGAGGGAGTGATCTTTGCCGTGAGGATTCTCGGCAGTACCGGTTTTTCCACAGATGGCAAAGTCGGATAGGTTTGCCTTACGACAGGTCCCACCTATCACCGCCATACGCATCCCCTCAGCGATCACTTGGAAATACTCTGGCCGGATCCCTGTCTCCATACGCTCGACATAGAGTGAGTCCTGAGGCATACCATCTATCTCCTTCACCAAGTGAGGGGTATAGTAGTGACCCTTATTAGCTACCACAGCACCGAAGTTGGCTATCTGTATCGGTGTAGCAAGGATCTCCCCCTGACCGATCGCTATGGAGACTATAGAGCTTGATGTCCAGCGCCCATTATGGAGCTTATCGTATACGGCAGAGCTGGGGATATAGCCACGGCTCTCTCCCGGCAGATCCACATCGGTTTTGTGCCCGAAGCCCATCTTGACGATATAGTCTCGCCAGTGATCAAAAGCCTCCTCCACAGTAGCGTAGCGGGATCTATCGTCTAAGAAAGCCCTCAGACCCCAGCAAAAATAGGCATTGCAGGAGGTGGCAATGGCGTGCCTGAGATCTAATGGAGATCCGTGGCCATGGCATCGGGGGCGCCCCCCGAGCAGTGGATAGCCACCATGACAGGAGTACATGGTACCCGGCGTGATGCAGCCCTCCTGCAGATAGGCTGCTGACTGCACAGTCTTGAAGGTCGATCCGGGCGGATAGGCGGCCTGAATGGCTCTATTGTAAAGAGGCTTGAGAGGATCAGTGGCGAGAGACTGGTAGTTCTTTCCCCGCTCCTTGCCCACTAAGCGAGAGGGATCAAAGGTAGGGGAGGAGACCAGAGCCAACACCTCCCCCGTACTCGGCTCTATCATGACGATCGCCCCACTCTTACCTTGCATCAGCTGCTCACCATAGACCTGCAGCTTGATGTCAATGCTCAGTTTCAGATCATGCCCGGAGGTGAGCTCCTGGTCATACTTGCCCTCCTCATACTGACCCTGCACCCGACCGTGGACATCTCTGAGGAGGATAGAGGTCCCTTTATTTCCTCGCAAAAATCGCTCATAGCTCTTCTCCAGACCCGTTGTGCCGGCGTAGTCTCCGGGCGTGTAATAGGGATCCCGCTTAATGTCACCCGGGCCGACCTCACCGATACTGCCAAGCAGAAGAGCCCCTGCAGAGTATGTATACGCCCGAGATGTATGGTGCTCGATGCGTAGACCAGGAAACTTGTATAGCTGCTCCTCTAATAGCCCGGCCTCCAGTGAGGTAATCTGGGAGAAAATTGTCTGCGGCACAAAGGGCGAGTACCCTCTATTGGACTCCCGATCCTTCACCTGCTCCAGCCGCTCACGCAAGTCCTGGAGGTCAATGTCCAGGATATGGCAAAAGGCAAGACTATCGAAGTCCTCCATCTGCCGCATGATGACCTTTGCATCTGCCGTAGCGGTATTATAGACAACGAGACTGTCGTTGCGATCACGCATCAGGCCGCGCGATGGATAGAGGGTCCGGTGGTAAAAGGCAATATTCTCCGCTGCCAACTTATACTCCGGAGAGAGCACCTGGACATAGAAGAGTCTCGCCACATAGACAATAATCACCAGCGTCATCACCCCTACGATGATAAGGCTACGCTCACTATACCTACTATGTGATGATCTCATCCCCTCCTACGCGGCATCAAGAGTGCATCAAAGATCAAAAAAAGCAACACCGTTATCACAACGGATCCGCCAATGTAGGGTAATGTGTGTACCAAGAGTCCGGTGGAGAAAAACTCAAGGAGGAATATCGAGCTGATTTGTACCAATGTGATGGTCAAGATATAGAGCAGGTAAGCTCCTACTCCCATCAGGCGCGGAGTTATCAGCGGATTCTCCTCGTCCGCATTGTCGAGATCGTCCTTCTCCACCAGCGCCATCAGCAGCTTAGGGCGTAGGTAGAGCGTCAGTGCAGAGGAGGCCATATTGAGTCCCGGCGTATTCATCATCAGGTCAATAAAGAGTCCAATACAAGCGGCAACGAGGGTCAGTACCCACGGCTCCGACCGGTACGGCATCTTGATAAGCGGGTAGAGGTAGATGATCGGCAAGAAGTACTGAAAGAGCAGCAGGTGGTTAAAGAGGACCACCTGCAAGAGTAGCAGCACAAGGGACAGGATACCAAGTCGGAGGGTGTACTTACTCATAGAGATCGTCTATCTGTGACAGGATCTTCGACCACATTTCTCTCCTGACGATTCTCATACTGCAGTACATAGACGTACTTCAGAGAGGCAAAGTGCGTGGATAGCTCCACTCGGTAAGCAAAGAAACTATCGTCAGGTGACTTCCCCGGGCCAACCACTGTCCCTACAGACAAGCCGGAGGGGAAAGAAGCCGAGTATCCGCTCGTAAAGACCGATCGCCCCAGCTCCAGCGACTGGTGCTTGGGGATATTAGTCAGCAGGGAGTGATTGATATCCTGGCCATCCCACTTCAGTATACTCACAAGGTCAGAGCCTTCCACCTTGCAGCTAATCCCAAAGGTACTATTGATCACCGGTACGACTCTCGAGAAATGGTCGCTCACCGCCTGTACGATACCGACCACTCCATCTGTGCTCACGACCCCCATATCTACCGCGACGCCATCCTGCTTGCCGATGTCCAAGGTCAGATAATTGCTCTTGTCAAAAAGAACCATCCCCACGACCCTGCCTACTATGTAGTGGTAGGGAAATGGTCTCTCCAGTGTGTCACGCCCCAGGCGCTGCCAAGAGAGGGAGTCGACAGAGAGCCGCTCCAGCTGGTTGCGTAGCCGAAGCACCTCCCGCTCCAGCATCGCATTCCTATGGAGCAGCTCCACATTTGCCTCCTCCAGTCCAGTGTAAGCGCGGACAGTCTGTGCCGTCTCCATCACCCTGCCAGTAAGATCATTGGCAGAGCTCAGCATGACACCGGATCGGTACCTACTGCCACTAATGAGGAGTGCCAAAGCAACCACCTCGAGGAGCAGGAAGATCAGGAGATGTCTCTTGGACCGGAGAAATTCGATGAGGCGATCCATTAAGACGATACACGACATGAAAGCCCCCCCTGCCTAATCTGGTAGTCAGAGGGGTGCCATGAGTTACTTAAAGAGCAGCGTGTACTTATCGGAGTTCTGAAGAGCAATGAAAGTGCCGTTGACGACGGAGTATAATGGGTCACCTGCGATCTTAAAGGGGATCTGAAACTTAGCCTGAAGTCTCTTATCAAGCCCCTTCAGCAGAGCACCTCCCCCCGCCAAGTAGATGCCGTTATTGAAAATATCGGCATACAGCTCAGGTGCAGTGTCGTCCAGAGCGTTTCCTATAGCGGTCTCGATCTTGGTGATCGACTTATCAAGGCAGACAGAGATCTCATGGTAATTGACATCCACCGTCTTAGGCAGGATGCTCGCCAAATCCTGCCCCACGACTGCATAGGGATCAGGCTCATTGTCTAGTTGATCGAGAGCAGAGCCGACATTTTTCTTGATCTCCTCAGCAGTACGCTCACCGATGCGGATACTGTGCTCAACCTTCATATAGTCGACGATATCGTTGGTGAATTCGTCTCCCGCCACCTTGATCGACTTATTATTGACAATGCCACCAAGAGAGATCACAGCGATCTCCGTCGTGCCACCACCGATGTCTACGATCACGTTGCCGGTAGGCTCCATCACATCGATACCAATACCGATCGCTGCAGCCATTGGCTCATGGATGAGGTACACCTCGTTGGCCCCGGCCTTCTCAGCCGCATCGCGCACGGCACGTATCTCTACATCCGTACTGCCCGAGGGGACGCAGACTACGACCTTCAGTGAGGTGGGGAAGAAGTGTTTTTTCGTCGTAGCCATCCGGATCATCCCGCGGATCATATACTCGCAGGCATCCAAGTCAGCGACCACGCCATCCTTAAGTGGACGGACGGTGGAGAGATCATTATTCTCCTTCTCGAAGCGACGATACGCCTCAGCGCCGACCCACTCGACCTTATCAGTCTTCTTATTTAGTGTCACAAAGCTTGGCTGATCGATGATGATCTTGCCATCCTCTATGATGACCGTATTAGCAGTACCTAAGTCTACGGCTAATTTCCTTGTCAGTGAGAAAAAGCCCATCCTGTGTTTAGTAAAAAAGTTAGTGTCTAAAGTGACGATGACCGGTAGTCACCATGGACATACCGTGCTCATCGCAATAGCTTATACTCTCCTGGTCGCGTATCGAACCGCCCGGCTGTATGACGGACACTACGCCCGCCTCATGAGCTATCTCTACGCAGTCGGGGAAGGGGAAGAAAGCATCAGAAGCCATGACAGACCCCTCGAGAGAGAAGCCCATCGCTGCTGCCTTGCTGATCGCTTGCCTCAGTGCCTCCACTCGAGAGGTCTGACCATAGCCGGCACCCAAGATCTGACGATCCTTGGCGAGGACTATAGCATTACTCTTGCAGTACTTTACCGCCTGCATTGCAAAGAGCAGATCACTCGTCTCACTCTCAGAGGGAGTCAAGTGAGTGACCACAGTGAGGTCCTTTGCCTGATCCACAAGCGTATCACGCTCCTGCACCAGCACACCACCGAGGGCAGATCGGTACTGGAGAGGATACTTATCCTTCCCGATCTTGTCTCTCAGGATGATCCTATTTTTCTTTTGTGTCAGCAGCTCCAGAGCCTCCTTGCTGTACTCGGGAGCAATGAGGACTTCGATGAAGAGCTTATGTAGCTCTTCCGCAGTCTCCATATCGACCGGTCTATTGAGCACCACGATGCCGCCAAAGGCCGACTCAGTGTCACACGCAAGAGCAGCCAAGTAGGCGTCGCGTATGGTCTCACGGACTGCCAGTCCACAGGGCGTATTGTGCTTGACAATGCCACAGGCGGGCTCATCCATCTCCTCGATCATATGCACTGCAGCATCCACATCCAGCAGGTTATTGTAGCTAATCTGCTTGCCGTGGAGGCAGTCAAAGCGCTCCTCAAAGCCCTTACCATAGTAAGCAGCCCGCTGATGAGGGTTTTCACCATACCTCATAGGCTGACATCCCTCCATAGAGAGAGCGAAACGCTCCTCGGGGAGCAGACCCTCTGACTCGTCTGCCGGATCGTCCATGGAGAGAAAGTAATTATGGATCGCAGTGTCGTAGGACGCGGACACATCGAAGGCGGCACGTGCAAAGTGCCGCCTCTGCTCCAGCGTTGTCTCACAAGCCTGCTCGTCGAGGATGGTAGTGAGTTCATCGTAATACTTGGCAGAGGGGATGATCACCACGTCGGAGTAATTCTTGGCGGCTGCACGGATCAGAGAGATACCACCGATATCGATCTTCTCTATGATATCCTCATGAGAAGCGCCGGAGGCAACAGTAGCCTCAAAGGGGTAGAGATCAACGATCACGAGGTCTATCGGATCAATGTCGAAGCGACGACAGTCCTTGTCATCCTGCTCTTTACCTCTACGAGTAAGGATACCGCCAAAGACCACCGGATGGAGAGTCTTGACTCTCCCGCCCAGTATGGATGGAAGACCGGTGCGATCCTCTACCTTGATACATGGGAGGTCAAGGCTGGTGACATAGTCATAGGTGCCTCCCGTGGAAAGGATCTCCACTCCACTCTGCCCCAGTTGTTTCAGGAGCTTCTCCAGCCCCTCTTTATGGTATACCGATACAAGCGCTCTGCGGATAGGCTTGCGACTCTCTGCTGATCTCGTCATATGTGGATAGCGATTCATTCTTTCTCAGAAGCAGACAAATTTACATAAAAAAGGACAACTTGGGACACTCCTCTGACTTCTCTGCCTCCTCTCTATTGTACGATATCTCCTTACCGAGCCGAGCGATGGGGTTTCTGTAGCTGGTAGCCAGACCACCGGTGGAGGTCTCCTTGTAGAGGCTCGGGAGGTCGTGACCCGTCTGTCGCATCACCTCAACCACTTGGTCAAAAGACACCCGGTGAAATCCATTGGAGAACGAAGCGTAGACATTGGCATCCAGTGCTCTTGCCGCTGCAAAGGCGTTGCGCTCAATGCAGGGGATCTGCACGAGACCACAGATGGGATCACAGGTCAGTCCCAAGTGGTGCTCGAGCCCCATCTCAGCTGCATACTCTACCTGATTGAGACTGCCTCCGAAGAGCTGATTGGCAGCGGCAGCAGCCATCGAGCAGGCAACGCCCACCTCACCTTGGCAGCCCACCTCAGCTCCGGAGATAGAGGCATTTGTGCGACAGATGGCACCGAAGAGCCCCGCTGTAGCCATAGCCCTCAGGATCATCTTGTCCGGTATCTCCTTGGATACCTTGAGGTGATAGAGTACTCCCGGCATCACCCCAGACGAGCCACAGGTGGGACCGGTGCATACCTGACCACCACCCGCATTCTCCTCACTTGCCGCCAGGGCGTAGGCGTACACCAGTCCGCGAGACTTGGTGGAGTAGCTGTAGTTATTGGCCTGCACATAGTACTCGCCGGCCTTACGACGGAGATTGAGTCCTCCGGGGAGGATGCTGTCGTTGTCAAGGCCTCGCTCCACTGCTGATCGCATCACCTGCCAGGCCTCCCCCAGGTGATCCCATATCGATGAGTCCTCAAAGCGCTCCACATACTCCCAGAGTGACAAGTGCTCATCGAAGCAGTAAGCCAGGATATCCGTCATACGGTTGTGGGGGTAGACCTCACTCGCCCTACTCTCATCAAACTCCTCGTTAGCCAAGTCTCCACCACCGACACTGTAGACGGTCCACGAGTCGATGAGCTTATCCTCCTTATCCAGTGCTTCATAGTACATACCATTCGTATGGAAGCGCTTGACCGTCTGAGGCTCCCACACGATCTCCGTAGGGGCAATAGGCTCTAACACCTCGAGGATGGCTACATCTGTCATATGTCCCTTACCTGTGGCTGCAAGGGAGCCGTAGAGAGTGACCCTAAACCTCGCCGGCGTGCCTCCACTCAGGCGATCAAGGAACATCAGCGCAGCCCGTCTCGGGCCCATTGTGTGGCTGCTGGAGGGGCCTTTACCTATCTTATATATTGATTTAATTGTCTCCATGAGTGATAGTTGCTTATGAGAGAAGGATTACACCCTCTACGACCTTACAAAGATAGCCCAATTAAACGACTTAACGGATCAGCTGTGATACATAATCGGACCTAATGTATCAAGTGCGACCCCGCTAATATAGCCTCCGCAAGGCAGACTGGCACTTGCAGGACTAATAGACTGATTGTCAACAAGGAGAAAGTTGGTGGAGCATCTGTCTCATCTATCCGAGCTTACCCTCATCACTAATACCGATATTAGGTCAATCTAATACCGATATTAGAGAAGTCTAATACCGATATTAGATTGACCTAATATCGGTATTAGATTTCTCTCTGAAGGGGTAGGGTCAGAAAAACGAAAATCGAGAAAATATGCGGACACATCTTCTCGATCTGGAAATCTGTCGGGATGAACAGACTCGAACTGTCGACCTCCACGTCCCGAACGTGGCGCGCTACCAACTGTGCTACATCCCGTACTCCTAATTGGTGGCAAAGGTACACTTTTTTCCTCACACTTCAAGCCCCAAGCAGTCTATTTTACTCGAGACCTCCCGATTTCACTCATCCTGCTGCCCCACCCTCTTTCTCCACGATAATGGCACAGCATGAGATCGTTATGACACTGCGCATATCATAGGACACAAGGGTAAAAAAAAGAGATCCCGGCACCGATATATGGTGCTGGGATCTCAGTACTTAGGCGAGAGACGCGGTGATGTAGCGCCTCAGGCTATTGATGCATTATGCTTAGAGCTGAGGACCGGCAGGTACAAGAGACTTACCGTGGTCGTTGGTCTCAAACTTCTTGAAGTTCTTGATGAAGCGAGCAGCGAGGTCCTTAGCCTTCTCCTCCCATGCGGCCTCACTATCGTAGGTGCTGCGCGGATCGAGGATATTAGAGTCTACGTTGGGCAGCTCTGTGGGGATCGTGAGATTGAAGTAAGGGATCTTCTTCGTGGGTGCATTCTCGATAGAGCCATCGAGGATAGCGTCTACCATTGCACGGGTCTGCTTCAGAGAGATACGCTTACCCGTACCATTCCATCCCGTATTGACGAGATAGGCCTTGGTATTGTGAGCCTTCATCTTCTTGACCAGCTCCTGAGCGTACTTGGTGGGGTGCAGAGTCAGGAAGGCTGCGCCGAAGCATGCTGAGAAGGTGGGGGTGGGCTCGGTGATGCCGCGCTCTGTACCTGCGAGCTTAGCGGTAAATCCGCTGAGGAAGTAGTACTGAGTCTGAGCGTCATCGAGGAGAGATACAGGAGGCAGTACACCGAAGGCGTCAGCGGTCAGGAAGATGACACGCTCAGCGTGACCGGCCTTGGAGATCGGCTTCACGATGTTGTCGATGTGGTAGATCGGGTAAGAGACACGAGTGTTCTCAGTGACAGACTTGTCTGCGAAGTCGATCTTACCCTCCTTGTCTACAGCGACGTTCTCGAGGAGTGCATCACGACGGATGGCGCCATAGATAGCAGGCTCACCCTCCTTGCTCAGGTTGATCACCTTAGCGTAGCAGCCACCCTCGTAATTGAAGACACCATCGTCATCCCATCCGTGCTCATCGTCACCGATCAGGAGACGCTTGGGGTCAGCGGAGAGGGTGGTCTTACCGGTACCGGAGAGACCAAAGAAGATGGCGGTGTGCTCGCCATTCATATCAGTATTGGCAGAGGAGTGCATCGAGGCCATACCACGACGGGGGTTGAGGTAATTCATGTAGCTGAACATCCCCTTCTTCATCTCACCACCATACCAAGTGTTGAGGATCACCTGCTCGCGGCTGGTGAGGTTGAAGACAACAGCAGTCTCAGAGTGGAGACCGAGCTCCTTCCAGTTGTCCACCTTTGCCTTGGATGCATTGTAGACTACAAAGTCCGGCTCACCAAAGTTCTCCAGCTCCTCCTTGGAGGGACGGATGAACATATTGGTGACAAAGTGTGCCTGCCAGGCCACCTCGACGATGAAGCGGATCTTGACGCGGGTGTCCTCATTGGCACCGCAGAAAGCGTCCACGACGTAGAGCTTCTTGCCTGAGAGCTCATCGGTGGCAAGCTTGCGCACTACATCCCAAGTCTCCTTGGAGCAGGGGTGGTTGTCATTGTGATACTCCTCGCTGTCCCACCAGATGGTATCCTTGGAGGTCTCGTCTACGACGAAGAACTTATCCTTAGGGGAGCGACCGGTGTAGATGCCTGTCATTACGTTGACAGCGCCCAGCTCGCTCACCTGTCCCTTCTCGTAACCCTCGAGAGACGGATCAGTCTCATCCTTGAAGAGACGGTC
>CAMXXM010000007.1 GCA_947253195.1 uncultured Porphyromonas sp. | reverse complement strand
AGTATTACGACAAAGTGATAGAGTACTGCGATAAGATCATCAACCTCTCAGGAGCCGATAAGCGGTCTCTGTACCCGGACTTCTCAACACTCTTCACTGCCAAGAATAACTTCTCTTCCGAGTACATTTTCTCATTCCTCGGATCAGCTACAGCATCGGCCGGACCCAAGTGGCATGGGATGAGTTTCCAGAACGGAGGCTTCGGGAGGTTCAACACATGGGGATACTTTTGCCCCACAGCTGAGCTCTACGATGCATACGAGGAGGGAGATGTGCGTCGCCAAGCGTCTTTTGCAGGGCCCGGTGACAGAGTTGTATTTATGGATCTGGACTTTAAGCTGGGAGAGCCCAAGATCTCCAAGGATAAGAAAGGAAAGGAAATCAGAATCATTGATGACAAACTCCTGCCGTCCACCCCTGCCAATATCCTCCTGACAAAGTGGATCAGTCCCTATAGGACAGCTGACAATGCAGGTAAGGAGTTCTTCAACAATGGTAACTTCATGTGTACAACTCTCGGAATGGTAGTTCTGAGATATGCCGACATCCTGCTTATGAAAGCAGAAGCTCTGATCTGGACGAAGGGAGAGGGAAATGCTGAGGCGGTCTCTATCCTCAACCAGATCAGGATCCGTGCCGGGCTGTCGGCTAACTCTCAAGGGACTAAGTCGGAGCTCAAGCAGGAGCGTCGCTGCGAGCTGGCGTTTGAGTTCCTGACCCCGAGATGGCTTGATCTGATGCGCTGGGGTGACTTTGATCTCTTAGAGCAACCCCTGCACGGATTTGATCTCAATTACTATGGGAATACTTACGATCCTACAACAGGCAAGGGTGAGAGGAAGCTGATTGAGGTCTGGCCGGCACGTAAGTTTAATCCTTCTGTGAATAAGGTCTTCCCGATCCCCCAGTCCGCCATTGACGGCTCTAAGCACCTGAAGCAAAATGTCGGCTACTAATCGAGCAGGACGGATCGCTCTAGCACTCCTTCTTGCCCTGTCTGCCCAATGGCTGTCGTGGACAACAGATGCGCAGACGATCCGTGTCATGACCTACAATGTCAAGTCATTCGAGGGGGCTGTAGAGACTACTCTCGGTCACAAGTATGTGATGAAGCCCTTCTTTGATGCCTTTGACAAAGTATCGCCCGACATCTGCGTGATTAACGAGCTTGAGGTCTACACGGATGCTCTTGGCGATCGTAACCCACTGGCGGAACTTGCGGGGCATTTGGGAATGCACTACTACTTCTGTAAGTCTTACGACCGCTCGGAGCTCAATAGAGGTGCAGGACTCTATGGGAATGGAATCCTTTCTCGCTATCCGATCATCCGGATGGAGTGCCGCAGGCTGTCAATGCCTACAGGATCATCTGATCCTCGGAGTGTTTTCTGGGCTGATCTCCTTCTGCCTAATGGGAAAGTGATCCGTGTAGTAGGTACACACCTGGATCATATGGGAGGGCAAGTGGAGCAGCTTTCTGAAATCCTCAAGAGAAGCGAGGTCTTTGAGGCAAATCGCCCCATAATTATGATGGGCGACTTCAATACTGACCCTGGCACGGTTAGTTACGCGCTCGGTCTCTTTGGGAATAAGCTCGCTATCACAGCAAACCATTGGGTGGACTACATACTTACCACACCTGATATCAAGTGTGGATCCCCAAAGGTTGATCCCTTTAGCATCAATCACGAGGGTGCCAGCTATGATATATCCGATCACGCCTCCGTATATATGGACCTTACATTATGATAGGAGTTGGTAGAAGGTTTAGAAATAGTAAGGCTGCCTTAGCTGCCTGCTGCCTGCTATTTCTAAGCAGCTGTGGGGGACAAAAGCCCTCACCAAGTCCCCGACCGGAGCCTCAGATCCCCGACACGAATGAGGAGACAAAAACTCCGGTGTGGAATAAAGATCGTACCATATCTCTCTTGGTTGTTACCAATAAGGATGGCGAAAATCTGGGGAGCTCTCTGTCAGACTACGAAGCTGTATGCAGAAAATTAGTCTCTTTACCGAGAGAAAAAGTATCTGCCTATATGCTTATGGGCGTTAGTCCATACAGCAAGGATGGACGGGAGTTTTCCCCTAATGCGGTCATTTCGGATGCAGTTAAATGCTTCCCGATATTTAACCCAAGCTCCCTAAAGAGCGGAAATCTCCTCTTAGCTAAGGACTGGGTTCAAAAGTTTGAAGGGAAATCCCTATCCGGGACTGGTTGCTTCTTGACGACCGCCGGGCTGAAGCTTATGGCAACCGGGGAAAAGCAACTCAGCTATGACGTCAGCCTCGGTCTCGTCACACTGAAGAAGAGCGGAGACCCGGACGCTCTCAATGAGCGCCTCGTGACGGAAACTAATTTTCCCTCTTCGATCTTCCTATTTGGATCCGGAAGCAAGTCAATGATTAGCCAGATCAAAGAGATAAAGGGGTATGAGAAAAAGATGGTAAACCTCTCTGACAACGGAGACGTGGCCCTCTTTATTATGGCCCCTAAGTCTTATCTGCTAAGGTCTAGTGAGAAGCTTTTTGACCTCCAAGAGGGAAAGGTCGTAGGACTGCGTCTGCAGGTAGAAGCTGCTGTGGATCGATGAGTCTGAAGTCAGCCTAACCTTTTGATTATACAGCCGCCTAGCCGAGAGTTAGATCAGCTCCCAACTAGGCGGCTGTATGGTATTTCTATATTTATCAATGCAAGATGCAATCATTTTTTCCCGAGCTGAAGAGTAGACTGACTCCTACCTTGCTCACACTACTGCTGACCTTAGGTATGGTCGGAGGCTGTGGGAGGGCGACGGAGACGAGACTGATCGACCTCGCGATCGTGGGGACGCATGATGCCGCAGCCTTTAGCGCCTCACCTCAGCTTCGGTGCCAAGACCTGACGCTGGAGGAGCAGCTGGAGGTCGGTATCCGTGCCTTTGACCTCCAGCTCGTTGACAGGTACGACGGGTCCGGATATATGGATCTGTATCATGGCGAGGAGTCGCTTGGGCTCGAGTTCACCAAGGAGGTTCTGCCACTTTTTACCCGATTTCTCACCGCCCATCCGGACGAATTCGTTATCTTGTCACTCCGAAAGGAGGATGATGAGCGCCACTCGGAGGAGGAAATGAAGGCATACAGCCAATCTCTTCGGCGTGCGCTGGAGAGACCCGAAGTAGCTCGACTTCTCTACACAGGACAGCTTACTCGGGAGACCAAGGTCTCGGAAGTGCGTGGCAAACTGCTCATCCTGCTCCGCACAAGGATTGATGAGGATATCTGCTTGCCCTACTTTGATGGATTTCAGGACGACACCACCTTTGTGGCCCGCTTAGTCAATCCCTGTGGCGGTACATTGGATCTATTGGTTGAGGATGAGTATATGATCCGGGACACTGCCAAGATGAGCGACAAGAAAGCTGCCCTGACTGATGTCCTCGAGCGCTCCGACAGACTACCAGACCACTGGCTGATCGCCTTCCTCAGTGGCACCGGAAACACTACACCGCAGAGGGTGGCTCGTGAGGTCAATCCATTTGCATACAGGCTTCTTAGAGAGAGGAAGATGGTTCCCGGAGGGGTCTACTTCATCGACTTTGTAGGTACGGAGGATACTAATGACCTGCTTAAATGCTTTAATGATTAATAATGAATACTACACCATAATGATGAACAAATTAGCACAGTACACACTTCCCGTTCTTCTTCTCTTTATCTTCAGCGGGTGCCATAGCCTGGGCGGAGATCCGGAGGAGTCACCAACGCTCTCCTCAGAGAGTGTGAGCAACGATATCACTTTACCAAAGATCTCAGACTCCTCTCCTCGAGTCATCGACTTGGCGATACCCGGGACTCACGACTCCGGAGCTCTAAGAGGTGGTCTTGCAGCACAGTGTCAGGATCTCTCTATCTCCGAGCAGCTGAACATTGGGATCCGAGCTTTCGACCTGCGTCTGGTAGACCGATATAACGGATCGGGTAAGATGGACATATATCATGGCATCATCCCTCAGGGGATGGAACTGACGGAGGATATACTACCGGTTTTCTTAGACTTCCTCAAGTTGCACCCTGAAGAGTACCTGTTTCTCTCTCTTCGTAAGGAGGATGATGCCAAGGGGGACACGCAATTCCGACAGGCTTACATCAGCTCACTATCCAAAGCGCTCAGTGCTAAGGAGGTGCGGGATTTTCTATACACAGGAAACCTAACGCCCGAGACAACCGTCAGAGATATACAGGGGAAGATGGTCATCCTAAATCGCACCACGGTCACAGGAGAAGTATGGGCACACAACTTCGAAGGCTATAGAGACAACAGGATATTTGAGTGCCGGCTTACCAACCCATCCAAGCCACCACTCTATCTGATCGTCGAAGATCAGTATAAGGTGAGTGACATCGTCCGAATGGAGGACAAGAAACTGGCAATACAGGGCGCTCTTGACCTCATTGCAAAGAAGTTGGATTACTGGAGTATCACCTATCTCAGTGGATCTGCTTCGGCCTCACCTCTCGCTGTTGCGCGTGTCGTTAACCCCTTTGCTCTGACCATACTTTCCATCGAGAAACCGCTTCCCGGCGGAATCTACTTTATGGACTTTGCCGGAATGCCTGAGGCGAGGGGTATCATTAAACTTTGCGAAATAAACAACTCTAAAATATGAATGTAAAGCTATCGGTAGGGATCGGACTGTGTCTGTACCTTCCACTGCTCTACTCTTGTGGGAAAAGTGCGAAAGAAGAACTGATCACCCCTAATCCGGACAAGCTCTACGAGTTGGTCGATCCCTTCATTGGGACCGGGTTTCACGGTCATACCTTCCCCGGAGCTACGGCTCCGATGGGAATGGTGCAACTGAGTCCGGAGACTCGCTGGGAGGGCTGGGATGCCTGCGCAGGTTATCACTACGATGACGACTCGCTCTACGGCTTTGCCCACACCAACCTCTCCGGGACCGGATGCAGTGACCTCGGAGATATGATTTTTCTCCCCACAATCGACAGCGAGCGCTACACTGAGCACATTGACGAGGAGCGGTTACCCAAAGTGGGATTTAGCCACGACCGCGAAGAGGCACATGCAGGCTACTACAGCGTGGAGCTCGAGAACGGCATCAAGGCTGAGCTCACTGCCAGCTCCCTTATGGGTGTCCATCGCTACACTTACCCAAAGGGAGCAGAGGAAGCTTCGCTCCTAATCGACTTAGTCAATATCAAAGGGGACGAGATCGTAGAGAGCGGACTGGAGCTAACCTCAGAGAGTACACTGAGGGGCTACACGATCACCAATGGCTGGGTACCTGGGCAGCACGTCTACTTTGCCACCCACCTGAGTCGTCCGATACGAGAAGCCAAGCTTTTCCTTAATGGAGAAAAGGTCGATGGACAAATCGCAAAGGGCGACTCCATACGGGCCATACTGTCTCTAGATGCCGGCGATGAAGGCATGGTGGAGATCTTTGTCGGGCTCTCACAGACCTCTATGGAGGCTGCGGAGGCCAATCTCAATGCGGAACTCTCAAGATGTGGCGCGACTTTCGATCAAGTACAAGCCGATACAGAAAAGCAGTGGAGTTCTCTTCTCTCTAAAATCAAGGTAAAAGAGGGGAAGAAGGAGGATCTCACCTGCCTCTACACCGCCCTCTATCACTCCCTCATCGCACCCAATAGGATAAGTGATGCCGACGGAAGCTATCGGGGTATGGACGATGAGATCCACCGGGCATCCGGCGTGAGCTACTCTACCCTATCGCTCTGGGACACCTTCCGCGCGGAGCACCCCCTCCTTACCCTGCTCTACCCGGAGGTAGTACCGGATCTCTGCCGATCTATGATGCAGATGTACCGCGAGGGAGGAGAGCTACCCATCTGGCCACTCTATAGTGGTGAGACTCGCACTATGATCGGCTACCATGCTGTCTCCGTACTAGCTGATGCCTACCTCAGCGGACAGCTTGGGGGTCTTGATCCGTTGGAGGTGCTCAAGGCGATGATCAAGTCCTCCAACATTAATAAGAAAGGCTCCGATGCCTACACCCGAGTGGGGTTCATTCCCGCCAATACGCACAACGAGTCCGTCTCCTGCACCCTTGAGTATGCGTACGATGACTGGTGCATAGCTCGGATGGCGGAGGCACTCGGGGAGACAGAGATTGCGGACACCTACTACCGGCGAGCTCGCAATTACATCCACCTCTTCGACGGTAGCACCAAGTTCTTCCGCGGGCGACATGAGGATGGATCGTGGGGAGCCGACTTTGACCCCTACGAGGTAAGCAAAGACTACACCGAGGCCAATGGCTGGCAGTATCGCTTTGCTCCAATGCACGATGTGGAGGGGATGATCGCTCTCCATGGTGGAACCGACGAGATGCTCAATGCCCTCGACAATCTCTTTTGCGATACCACACCGGCAGGAGACCTCCAGGACATCACCGGTCTCATCGGGCAGTATGCTCACGGCAATGAGCCGAGCCATCATCTTTCCTTCCTTTACAATTACCTCGGTCGTCCCTCCCGTACACAAGAGCTGACGCGTCAGATCCTGGATGAATTGTACGACGACACCCCGGAGGGTATTAGCGGCAATGAGGACTGCGGTCAGATGTCCGCTTGGTATCTCTTCACCGCCCTCGGTCTCTATCCGGTGACGCCGGCGAGTGGAGAGCTCCAGATCACCACCCCTCGCTTCCGAGAGGTGACTCTGACGCTCCCTAAAGGCAAGCTCACCATTACCACCGACAAGGATCCCGCAGAGTATCCTTATGTCCGCTCCATCAGTCTGAATGAGAATGAGCTTCATCGCCTCTTCGTCACCACCGAGGAGCTCGCCGGCGGGGGCACACTCGCCTTCACACTCTCCGACAAGCCTGTGGATGACTTCGTGGTAGAGGAGAGACCCTACAGCATGACCCGCAAGGACTTCGTGTCTCCCGTCTACAGCTCGGATGACATCACGCTCTTCCACGACCAAGTGAGCGTAAGCTTAGCCTCAGCAACCCCGGGGGCAAGGATCTACTACACGATTGATGAGGGGGAGAAAAAGGAGTATACCGGTACGCCAATCACCCTCACTCGCAACGCAACCCTCCGAGCTTATGCCGAGAAAGACGGACTGGACCCGTCTTCCACGACCACACTCATCACCACAAAGGCAGAGTACGCCCAAGCGCAAGATGTTTCCTCCGTTGTCGATGGTGTCCGCTGGACGCTCCACGCCGGGACGGTCGATAGTACGGATCAGATCGTCACGCTCCCCATCATCGGGCGCGGCGTCTGCGAGCAGCCCTCGATAGAGATGCGAGACAGGGAGGATCTTTTTGCGCTCACCTTCACAGGATTTATCCAGGTGCCTGAGACCGATGTCTACGAGTTTCGGCTCACTTCCGATGATGGCTCCGTCCTACGGATACACGACCGACCGATTGTGCTCAATGACGGCTCGCACGCCTTCGTCTCAGCAACCGGCAAGGTTGCACTCAGTCGCGGACTCCACTCCTTCACCCTACTCTACTGGCAAGGTGCCGAGGGCAAGGGTCTTCGCTTAGAGTACCGTCGACGCGGTCAGACAGACTACACCACACCCACCCTCAAGCACAAATAATCCATGAAAGCTACAGCCAAGCACCTCCTCATAAGTCTTCTGCTCTTAGGTCTCTCAGCATCGGCACAGGAGCCGAGCCGTCAGACCGTCACTCTACCCTCCACCTACGAGACCGTAACTGTTCGCCCCGTGGGGGGGACGGAGGTACGTAACGTCGTCCTGATGATCGGTGACGGCATGAGCCTCGCACACATTGCTGCCCTCCGTACTGTCAATAAGGGACACATCAATCTCTCAAACGCTCAGGCCACCGGACTGGTCATCACCACAGCACTCGACAAGCTCGTGACCGACTCCGCCGCAGCCGCCACTGCGATGAGTACAGGGCACAAGGCGCGCTACCACACCCTCGCTGTGGATAGTCTCGATAGCCCCTACGCCACCATCATTGATCACGCCCACAGTGCCGGTCTCGGCACCGGAGTGATCAGCACCTGCCGTCTCTACGATGCGACCCCGGCTGCCTTCCTCGCCCACAGCGCTGAGCGAGAGGCGCCCTATGAGATCATCGGGCAATTCCCCTGCAGCAATTGTGACCTCATCATGGGCGGAGGCGCAAAGGTCTTTGCCGACAGACCTGATGGGCGCAATATCTTCCACGAGATGGAGGAGAAAGGGTATCGCGTCACCCGAAGCCTCAAGGACTTCTCCGCAGGCGAGAAGAGTCCGTCCGGACGCGAACTCTGTGTCTATGCTGAGAAGGACGTACCTGTACCACTGGAGAGAGGCGAACTACTCTCTGAGGCCTCACGCCTTGCCCTTGATCACTTGGCGAAGCAGACGCCAGAGGGTTTCTTCCTGATGATTGAGGGATCCCAGCTGGACGACTATGGACACACCAACGATCTCGACCTACTGATGCAGGAGACGGCAGACTTTGACCGAGCCATAGGGACCGTCATGAAGTGGGCGGAGGGCGATGGCGAGACGCTCGTCATCGTCACGGCAGACCACGAGACCGGAGGACTCACCATCCTCGGGGGAGACGAGGAGAAGGGCGAAGTAGAGGGAAACTTCTCCACCGGGGGGCATAGTGGCGTGCTGGTACCGATATATCTCTATGGTCCGTCAGCAGACCACTTCACCGGCATATACCACAATACCGAGATTTACCATAAAGTTATGCACCTACTCGGACTCTCCGAGCGATGCACTCAAGAGACCATCAAGCCATGAAGCGACTACTTATACCCATCGTCCTACTCCTCCTGAGCCTAAGCACCCTATCGGCACAAGATCAGCGTGGGGTGCTACGCTTTAGAGCCGACAGCACGTTTCGGATTGCTCAGTTTACCGATCTTCACATCGCCCCCACTTCCGCCAATACCCCACGCACCTACGAGGTCCTTCGGGAGGTGATCCGCTCAGAGCAACCGGACCTGGTCCTGCTGACCGGTGATGTCATCACGGAGCGACCTGCGGTAGATGGCTGGAGGTCTCTCACTCGGTTCTTTGAGGAGGAGAGGCAGCCCTACGGCGTTCTCCTTGGTAACCACGACGCAGAGGTACTATCCAAGGACTCTATCTATGATCTCCTCGAGGGGACTCCCTATTGCGTCAGCCTCAGGGGACCTGAGGGCATCGAGGGGAAGGGCAATCAAGAGATCCGCATAGAGAGCTCCACCGGTGGAGAGATCGCCGCCCTGCTCTACCTCTTGGACTCAGGACAGTACTACAGAGACCAGTTCGTCAGCCACTACGACCACATCCACTTCGATCAGATCGACTGGCTTAGGAAAACTCATACCCAAACCCTTGACGAGAGTGGCAGGGTGAGCATTCCATCGATGATCTTCTTCCACATACCCATACCGGAGTTCGAGATGCTAAAAGATCAAGGGAAAGGGCATATCAGCGAAGGCATCTCCTCCTCCACGCTGAATAGCGGACTCTTCAGCACACTACTGGACTTAGGTGGCGTAATGGGTGTCTTCTGTGGACACGACCATGCCAATGACGCGCTGTCTATCCGAGACGGCATCACCCTCGGCTATGGCCGGGTGAGTGGACTGGACGCCTATGGTGACCTCCCGAGAGGTGGACGTCTGATCGTCCTGCACGAGGGCGAGCAGCGCTTCGACAGTTGGATAACCACCCCTGACGGCGGTCGAGAAGCCACCTTCTACTACCCCTCCGGCTTTGACTCCGACGAGGAGCAGTCAGCCCACTATCTGCCGGCACTATCTCTCGATGCAGCGACACACGGGGTAAGGTACCGCTACTATACCGGGACGATCAAGCAGACTGATCAGATCCCCACCGCCACCCTTGTCAGGGAAGGAACCCTACCCTACCCCTCTATAGAGGGAGCAGATCGTGAGGACCACTTTGGCTACATCTTCGAGTCCCTCATCCTCATACCTGAGCGTGGGCTCTACCGCTTCTATACCTACTCAGATGATGGCTCTGTGCTCTATATTGACGGAGCTAAGGTGGTAGATAATGACGGAGGTCACAGCGCTCGCCTACGTGAGGGAGTGGTCGCTCTGGAGGCAGGTCTGCATCGGCTGAGGATTGACTACTTCGAGGACTATATGGGACAGGCCCTCGAGGTGGGGCTGACAGGAAAGGGTCTACTACGGCAGCCCATCCCTGAGAATATGCTCTTCCTTGAGCCATCTGATAAGTGATATGATACGACTGATCCTCCTGACAGACTTTACAGAGTCCTACTCCTACAAGCTCTTCGCCGGCATCCAATCCTATGCTCAGGAGCATGACCGCTGGGCCGTGTGCCGAATGCCACCCAGCTACAAGAGTCAGCACGGTCTGGATGGTGTCCTCCAGTGGGCCAAAGCCTGGGGTGCCGATGCAATCATCGGGCGCTTTGATCCCGGTGATCGGGTCGAGTGCTTCAGAGAGGCGGGTATCCTCGCCATGGCGCAGGACTACAAGTCACCTATCCCTTCACTCTCAGCAGTTACGGGAGACTACCGAGGGACCGGTGAGATGGCAGCTGAGTACTTTGTGCAGAAGGGGTTCACCTCCTTTGCTTTCATTGGCTACCGAGATGTCTTCTGGTCTCAGGAGAGATACTACGGATTTAAGTCCTACTTAGAGAGTGTGGGACTGAGCCATCAGCTCACCGACTACAGAGAGACCTCTATCGACGAAGTGTGGGACTTCCGGCAGGAGGATCTGATCCGATTCCTCGAGGGTCTTCCACCCGAGACGGCGATCTTCGCCTGCGATGACAATGAGGGGATCCGTGTGTCCGAGCTCTGTAGCGTCTCGAGTATCAGCATCCCTCAGGACGTGGCCATCCTTGGAGTAGACGACGACCAGACCATCTGTGGTCTCGCCGATCCACCCCTCTCCAGCATAGCACTTGACATAGTACGGGGAGGGTACGAAGCGGCCACACAGATCGACCATTACCTATCAGGGCGAAGTGATCGCTTGGAGGATGTGGTCGTGCGCCCGATCCGGATCACCGAGCGAACCTCCAGTAACATCCTCTCAATCAGAGACCGAGAGGTAGCCAAAGCTATCCGCTTCATCCACGACCATGCCACTCAACCGCTCTCGGTTATGGATGTCGTGGCTCAGGTGCCTCTCTCAAGACGACACTTAGAGGTGCGATTTAAGCGCGCTACCCGCCAGACGATCCAGAAGTACATTATGAAATACCGGGTGGATAAGTTGGCCAACCTCTTGCTCACCGGTGACCGCCCGATCACTGAGCTGAGCGATGAGATGGGCTTTGTCAGCCCAAAGAATCTCTCCCGACAATTCCGCTCAGTCCTCGGGGTTTCCCCTCAGGAGTACCGTCGCATACATCGCTGCACCACTGCGGATAGTCCGACCAGTCACCTCACTAATACCCCACACCCATGATGCTTATGAGAAATAGATTACCACTCCTCCTACTGACCCTTGCTGCCTCCTCCCTCATTGCCTCATCGCAGATCAGCTCAGGCAACGACTCTATCTACAAGCTGCCCTACAAAAACACTTATGTCAAGAATGTCTTTGTGACAGACAATGTCTTCCGGACGATGAAGCCGGAGATCACTCGCCCCCGCTCATTTGACGAAGCAAGGGAAATCCTGCCTCTGCCACACTGGGAGGGACACGATGAAGAGATCCGTATGTACTGGGACGCCTGGAAGATCGCGATCAATAATATCCGTCAGCCCGATGCCGGGTCGGGATTTGTCGCCACATACATTGATACAGCGTACAATGGAAATCTCTTTATGTGGGACGACTGCTTCATCCTGATGTTTGCCCGCTATGGCGCCCGATTCTTCCCCTTCCAGAGGACTCTCGACAATTTCTACGCCAAGCAACACCCCGATGGCTTTATCTGTAGAGAGATCAAGGCGGATGGTGCCGACTGCTTTGAGCGGTACGACCCCACCTCCACCGGCCCCAACCTTCTCCCATGGTGCGAGATGGTCTACTACCATCAGTACGGAGATCTTGAGCGACTTCATCGCGTCTTCCCGGTGCTCTGTGGCTACTACGACTGGCTCCGACTCAATCGCACCTGGCGCAACGGAACCTACTGGAGCAGTGGCTGGGGAACAGGGATGGACAATATGCCACGTGTGCCGGAGGGATACAACCCAATCTACTCCCACGGACACATGATTTGGCTCGACACCAATCTCCAGCAGATCATGACCGCCTACCAGCTCCTTGAGATGGGCTTCTACATTGAGCGGTGGCAGGAGATCGAGGACTATGAGACTGAGGCGCTCGCGCTTAAGGACTATGTCAATACTCAGCTCTGGGACGAGAAGAGCGGATTCCTATACGACCAGTATCGCGATGGCACACTCTGCGATGCAAAAGGGATCGGAGCCTACTGGGCACTGATGACGGACGTGCTGGACAAGCCTCGTATGGATCGCCTCGTCGCACACCTCTCCGAGGAGAGCGAATTTGCCCGTCCCCACCCCATCCCCTCTCTCTCCGCTGATCATCCCAAGTACCGACCCAATGGTCGATACTGGCAGGGAGGCGTCTGGCCGGGGACCAATTATATGGTCATCAAGGGTCTCTCTCGACAAGGCTACAGAGACCTCGCGTACAAGATTGCGAAGCGTCACTATGAGTCTGTCCTTGAGATCTATAGACGGACAGGAACCTTCTACGAGTACTACGCACCCGAGGAGATAGAGCCGGGATTTATAGCACGGGATCGCTTTGTCGGCTGGGGTGGACTGGCACCGATCGCTCTACTGGTTGAATACCTCATCGGCATTGAGGCTGACTACCCGGAGGAGACTATCACCTGGGACATCCGCCAGCTTGAGGCGCACGGGATCGATCGATACCCATTCGGCCCCGAGGGATCCATCGACCTCCACTGCGCGCGGCGAAGCACACACGGGGAGAGACCGCGAGTCACAGTCCACAGTAATGTCCCATTCACACTCATCCTCACTTACGGAGAGGGGAAGAGCGAAACCATTCATATCCAGCCCGACAGGTCATAGCCCTGAGCGATCGGACTAATACCGATATTAGGAAATTCTTTTATCGGTATTAGACGCGTCTAATATCGGTAAAAGAATTAACCACTAAACACCAAACAGATCGGATTAAGATTAAAAAATAGGTAATTTTGTGGCGATATGAGATTACGTACCTATATATTAGTCGGAGTAGCCCTCCTCGTCTCGGCTCTTTGCTCGGCTCAGATTGCCACACCGGGTAGCCGCCCGGTCGGCATTGGCGGAGGGGAGACGACAAGGAGCGTGGTGCACCTTCCGGTGTCCCGACTTGGGACTTTTGACAGAGACTCTGCTCTGCATGCTATGGAGGCTGCGGATAAGGAGGCTCTTCGGGTCTATCTCTTCGCACACAAGGAGGAGACGGACATTGACCTCATCACATTGGGTCAGCACACCGGTCTGAGGGACGGGCGGCAGGTGTGGCAGTACAGGATCAGCTCACCCGGAGCACTCAGTCTGAGCTTTTTCTTTGACCGGGTGAGCCTCCCGGAGGGAGCTCTGCTCTTCGTCTACACCGGTGACGGAAGTAAGGTCCTTGGGGGCTTTGGAGCTGAGAATGTAAGTCCCTCAGGTACTCTGGCGACACAGCCGATCGAGTCGGATGACGTGGTCATCGAGCTACAGGCTCCGGTGGGTACGCAACCGATACTTCATCTGAGCGAGGTCAATTATGGCGTAAGACCCTTCTCCACACGGGAAATCTTTGGCTCTAACTTCGGTCGAGGTCGCAGTTCACTCTCCTGTACACCGGAGGTAGTCTGTATGCCTGGGCTTGATGAGATGAAGCGTGCTGTTGTAGTCGTGGTCATCAATGGCGAGGGTATCGGCAGTGGCACTATGGTCAGCAATACTCAGGGAGACAACACGCCCTACCTCCTGACAGCGGCTCACGTGCTGTCCGTCAACTTCAATCATATGGACATAGAGCATCAGGCTGAGCGGACAGTGGCGATCTTTAATTATGAGTCTCCCTCCTGTAGCGGTGAGGTGATGCCGGATATGTCTCAGTCGGTAAGTGGTGCCGTCGTTGTGGGATTTGACAAGCCGACCGATGCCTGCCTGATCAGACTCAATAACATCCCCCCGGAGAGCTACCGCCCCTATTACCTCGGATGGACGGCAGAGAGCCATCCGCAGGGGAGTTACATCAATATCCATCACCCCCTTGCCATGACGAAGAGGGTGAACTACTACAATAAGGACGTCAAAGTCAATGTCACTTGCGAGACGGATATGCACTACTTCGGCGACCATATGCACTACGAAGTGACTGCTTGGGACGTTGGGACTACAGCTGCCGGCTCATCGGGATCACCTCTTATAGACAGGGAGCAGCGGGTAATGGGTGGACTCTCTGCCGGCAGATCCTTTTGCTCAACCAAGGCAGCGGACTACTTTTTCTCCCTTGCCAATGTCTGGGCACAGAATCGCGAAGCAACACAGAGCATTGTGCGTGCACTCTCTCCCGGGGGTGCCGGTGTCCTCACCAGCGATGGTCGAGACCCCTATGGTTCACCCCGAAGCCGAGCAAAGCGGATCACACACGTTTCCTCCGCTCTGACGGGAGACTCTCTCTCCGGACGGGGTACTCAGCTCAGCGCGGTGGAAATTCTCGGCAGTGCTGATGCGGTCGGTGAGCACTATCTCCTAAAGCCTCACACGATACTCTATGGAGCCTATGTGATGCTGGATATGTCTCAGGTGAAGCCCAATGAGCTGAGCGGCAAGGAGACGATGACCCTCGAGGTATACACCGGGGATGACACACCGACACTCACCCTGCCGGTAGATCTCAGCAAGCTCATCCACGGTACGCTTGACTCTAAAAACGACCGAATCAAGTACCGAGAGGTCTTTGTCCCCTTTGATCAACCCCTTGAGCTGTCCGACAGGGGCGAGCTGATACTGGCGATCCCCACCCGGTCTCTTCCCAAGGGTGTCTCCATACTTCACCAGCAATACAGGGGAGCCGGCGGTCAGATGATGACCCGGTCGGGAAATAAATGGAGCCCGAGGACACTCAAGAGTGGCACCATCGCTCTCTGGATGGATCCGCTGATAGGTGATCCCGACTCCGACCGGGCAGAGATGAGCCGGCCACTCTTTACTCTCACGCCCATAAGCAGGGAGCAGATATTAGTGCAGCTTGCCGATCGTGCAGGGGGCGGGGCTGACCTCTCAATATACACACTACAGGGACAAAAGGTCTACACCAAGACCATCACCTCCCGATCCACCATCCTCGACCGGCAGATGCTGGAGGGTATGGGGGTACTTGTCATCCACGTCGATGCCGGTGGTGAGCAACTTACAGTAAAGACACTATTTCCAGCCATCTAACACCTTATAATATAATGAGTCATAAGACCTTATTTACCTCTCTCATAGGGACCCTCTCCATGGGTCTACTAGTGATGCTCTCCTCCTGCAACGGAGGGGACAACAAGTTTAGGATCCAAGGGACAATCACAGGTGCTGTCGGTAAGACACTCTTCCTAGAGCACCAGGGACTGACCGCCATCGAGCCAATCGACTCTGTCGTACTCGATGAGCGAGGGAAGTACAAGATGGGTGGTGAGGCGCCTGAGTACCCGGAGTTTTACCGCCTCCGGCTGGAAAAGCAAGTGATCCCCTTCAGCGTCGACTCCATTGAGACGATAACCATCAATAGCGATGCACAGAGCTTTGCCACAGGGTACACCGTGGAGGGCTCGATACCGGCAGAGAAGATCAAGCACGTCTGGCTCGCACAGCTGGATGCTAATGTCGCCATGTCGCAGCTGGTCCAGAAGTACGATGCAGGCAAGATCTCCTATGCGGACTTTGCCAGCCATAGAGACAGCATTCTTCAGAGCTATAAGGATGTGGCTCAGGAGGTGATCTTTGAGGATCCGAAGTCCCCTGTTGCCTACTTTGCCCTCTTTCAGCAGATCGACGGGAACCTTATTTTCAATATCTACGACAAGAAAGACTCACGCATCTTTGCCGCTGTGGCTAATGTCTACGACACTTTCTATCCCGAGAGTGAGCGGAGAGATCATCTCTACAACCTTGCACTTCGCTCAATAGCTGTCGTACGTCAACAGGAGAAGGCCGCACAAGAGATCGCTCGGATAGACTCCCTGCCGCAGCCAGAGATTCGCCGCATCGGCTACTTCGACATTGCGCTTCCTAACATCGATGGCAAGGAGGTTCGTCTCTCGGAAGTAGCTAAGGATCATATGACACTGCTGAGCTTCACCGCTATGGACACGGACTGGAGTGTAGCTTATCAGAGTCAGATCAGCAGCCTCTACCAGACCTACTCCGGGCGTGGTCTCAGGATCTATCAGGTCAGCTTTGACGGAGACAGCTATGTGTGGAAAAATAGAGTAGCTCAGCAGCCATGGCACAATGTGAGAGACACCGATGGGGTATACTCCTCACTCATCGGGCTGTATAACATTAGCTCCCTCCCCGCCCTCTTCCTGATCAATGCTCAGGGGGATATCGTGGCAAGGGCAAGCTCCTTTGATGAGCTTCGCAGTCTGATCGACAAGCAGCTGTAAGCCTGTCTCTTATACACATCTGACGCTGCCGACGAAACC
>CAMXXM010000006.1 GCA_947253195.1 uncultured Porphyromonas sp. | reverse complement strand
TAGCGGGATAGAAAGCGGGCATTAGGTATAAAAATCGAGACCACATAACTTGATGGTAAAATTTTTTCTTATCTTTATCATCGAATTGGAAGGTCTCACGCCGATCTTCTTAACCATAGTATCAAACAATCTACACATATATCTATATGACCATGCGACTTAATCTCACATCACAGATCTCTCTCGAGCAGGTAGAGGAGCGGCTCTACAACCCACAGAATGAGTACGAGGAGACAATGCTGACCAGCTACGAGCGGATCCTCACGCACATCTATCCCTCCGACGAGCAGGCAGGTGCGGAGCTCGCTCTCCGCATCGCTAAGGACATCAAGGCTCACCAGGAAAAGGGGGAGACATATGTCCTCGGTATCTCGGGAGGCACCAGCCCTCTGCCGGTCCTCCGCGAGATGATCAAGCTCCACGAGAGTGGAAAGCTCTCCTTTGAGGGCGTACACATTTTCCCTCTCTATGAGTTTTACCCCCTCCTCAATGACAACGAAGGCGTCCTAGCCCACCTGAGGGAGGAGTTCCTCGACAAGATCAGCATATCAGACTCGTGCGTCCACTCCTTTGACATCCGCATAGATAAGGATGATATCCCCTCGTCCTGGGCAGACTACGAGAGAGCGCTTAGTGACCTCGGAGGCTTTGACCTCTGCCTCATGGGGATCGGGCTTCGCGGCACCATCGCGACCAACGCTCCCGGTGACGTACTCAGCTCCTCGTACCACCTTGTGGTACTTGATGACACCTCACGCAATGAGGCGATCAGCTCCTTCAATCTCTCCGACAACGTCCCCGAGACCGCTGTCTCCATCGGGATGAATGAGATACGTGCGGCCAAGAGTGTCGTCCTGCTGGCATGGGGCGAAGCGAAGAAGGAGATCCTAAGACAGGTCGTCGAGGAGCCGCAGGATGACAATATCCCGGCCTCTATCTTTCAGACCCACCCGAGGGCATGCGTCTACACCGACCTGGAGGCGGCTGACGAGCTGGCCCGGATCCACACCCCGTGGAGAGTGACCGATCCCCGATGGACGGATAAGCTGGTTCGCCGCGCACTGGTCTGGCTCTGCAATCAGACCGGCAAGACGATCCTCAACCTGACCAACCAGGACTACATCACCCACCAGCTGAGCGACCTGCTACGTCAGTACGGATCAGCCTACGACTGCAACATCAAGGTCTTCAACGACATCCAGAACACGATTACCGGATGGCCCGGTGGCAAACCCGATGCGGACGACAGCAAGCGTCCTGAGCGAGCTCTACCCTTCCCCAAGCGTGTGATCATCTTCTCCCCCCACCCCGATGACGATGTCATCTCCATGGGAGGGACGTTCCATAGGCTCGTCAAGCATGGTCATGATGTGCACGTCGCTTACGAGACCTCGGGAAATATCGCTGTCAATGACGAGGAGGTGATCCGGTACATCGACTTTGTACACGCCCTCTACCAAAACGAAGGGCGAGAGGATGACGAGCTCTGCAAGAAGCTGCTCGAGACGCGGCGCTACCTGACAGAGGTCAAGAGAGAGGGAGACAATGAGACAGACGAGACCCGGTACCTCAAGGGGACGATCCGTCGTCAGGAGGCTCGCACGGCAGATCGTCATGTGGGACTTATGGATGACCACGTCCACTTCCTCGACCTCCCCTTCTATGAGACCGGTGCGATCAAGAAGAAGCCGCTCTCTGAGGAGGATGTGCTGATCGTCAAGGATTTCATTCAGAGCATCAAGCCCCATATGATCTTCGTCGCCGGAGACCTCCGTGATCCTCATGGGACACACCGCGTCGCCACAAATGCGGTACTCGCCGCTCTCGATGAGCTGAAGGACGAGGCGTGGCTCGAGGACTGCCGCATCTGGATGTACAGAGGAGCCTGGGCGGAGTGGAATATTGATGACATTGAGATGGCTGTGCCGATGAGTCCTGAGGAGCTCCGATTCAAGCGCGACTCTATCCTCAAGCACCAGACACAGATGGACGCTGCCCCCTTCCTCGGGGATGACGAGCGTCTCTTCTGGCAGCGATCGGAGGACCGAAATAGAGGGACGGCCAAGATCTATCACGACCTTGGATTTGCTCGCTACGAGGCTATCGAGGCCTTTGTACAGTACCACCCTGTAGACTGATCGCCCACCGAGGTGACATCATCCAGGCAGGTCCATGACTGATAAGTCGGTCGTGGATCTGTCTCCTATGAGGGAGATGGTCACGAGGGTATGTGTGTAGTGTCGGGTAATTTGTGCACCTTTGTATTGTCGAGCGGATTATACCCCTCGCCGTTAATTACACGTATAGTTTTATCCATACCAACCTTTAAACAATAACTGAGCAAGACGGCAACGTCTGACAAGTGTTTGTCTTATGAAGAATGTCCTTATCATTGGCTCGACCGGACAGATCGGGTCAGAGTTTACGATGAAGCTGAGGAGCATCATCCCCAATGGTCAAATCGTCGCCGGGTATATCCCCGCAGCTCCCGTCAAGGGAGAGCTCAAGGAGAGTGGTCCCTCAGAGATCGTAGACATCACCAACGCACAGCAGATCGCTGATGTGGTGGAGAAGTATGATGTCGATACCATCTACAACCTCGCAGCCCTCCTGTCGGCCGTGGCAGAGGCGAAGCCTCAGCTCGCATGGCACATCGGCATTGGTGGACTCTGCAACGTTCTCGAGGTGGCGAGGGAGAAGAAGTGCGCTGTCTTCACCCCCAGCTCCATCGGCTCATTTGGTCCCTCCACGCCTAAGGATAAGACCCCTCAGGACACCATCCAGCGCCCCACGACAATGTATGGTGTGACGAAGGTATCCGGTGAGCTCCTGAGCGACTACTACTTCAAGAGGTTTGGTGTCGATACCAGATCGGTGCGCTTCCCCGGTCTGATCTCCAACGTCACCCTCCCCGGTGGCGGCACGACCGACTACGCCGTGGATATCTACTACAAGGCGGTACAGGACGGGAGCTTTGTCTGCCCGATCAAGGCCGGCACCTATATGGATATGATGTACATGCCGGACGCTCTCCGCGCCATGCACGAGATCTTTGAGGCTGATCCTGCCAGGCTGAAGCACCGCAACTCCTTCAATATCGCCAGCATGAGCTTCGACCCGGAGATGATCTACGCGGCCATCAAGAAGCAGATGCCGAGCTTTACCATGACCTACGATGTCGACGAGCTGCGTCAGGGCATCGCTGAGTCTTGGCCCAACTCTCTTGATGACAGCTGCGCCAGAGAGGAGTGGGGATGGAAGCCCGAGTATGACCTCGACACCATGACCACCGATATGCTCACTGTACTCAAGGAGAGATACAGCAAGTAATGTAATATAGTGGAGCATGGAGACCTCACGACAGTTTTCACTCCACTGATAGTGGAGCCGTTCCTCTGAGTGATCGGAGGTTATGACGCTCCTGTTTTTTCTAATCCACAAATTATTCTTACCATGAAATTCAAGCTCATTGACCTACCCTACGCTGAGGATGCTCTGGAGCCTGTGATGAGTGAGGAGACCATCTCTCTTCACCACGGCAAGCACCTCAATGGCTACGTCAACACTCTAAATAAGCTGATCGAGGGCACCGCCTTCGAGGACAAGTGCCTCAAGTCAATCGTGAAGGAGGCTGAGGGCAAGATGTACAATCAGGCCGGCCAGATCCTCAATCACAACCTCTTCTTCCTGCAGCTCCGCCCGAAGGACGAGGCCAAGAAGGCTCCTACCGGCAAGCTGCTGGAGGCGATCGAGAAGGAGTGGGGCTCCTTTGAGGACTTCAAGCAGAAGTTCCAGGAGGAGGCTGCCGGTCTCTTCGGCTCCGGATGGGCTTTCCTCGTAGCCGACAAGGATGGGAAGCTCAGCATCGACAAGGGCTCAAACGCCTATAACCCCATCACTGAGGGTCTATGCCCGCTGATGACTGCCGATGTCTGGGAGCATGCCTACTATGTAGACTACCGCAACGTACGCGCTGACTTCCTCAAGGCCCTCTGGGAGATCATCGACTGGAAGACCATCGAGGAGTGGTACGCAGAGCCGGAGCAGGCAGTGAAGTGTGCCTGCAAGGCCAGCAAGGCTGAGTAAGCACTGACATCGTAATATAACGCAAAAGGGGCTGCATCGCTAATAGTGATGCAGCCCCTTTTGCGTTTCTGACGTCAAAGTCAGTCGTCCAGCTTATCCGAGATAGCGCTCATGGAGTCGGAGACAAAGCGATCCAGCGCCTCTCCGCGCAGCAGACCGCTCGCCAGGAGTCCGAGGTCGACGAGACGCTCGATCACCGGCTGACCGGTCGCAAAGTCGGCATAGATCGTGCTGAGCTTAGCATCCAGCTCGTCAATGTGGGCATTGGTCTCCTTGAGATCCTCCTCGAGAGACTTCTTCTTTATCTCGTCGGGCTTATTCTTATCATCATAGAGCTGACTGTCTATCTCAGCCCGTCGAGCAACAAAGCCATTTCGGTCACCCATCAGCTGAGTATACGTATCAATCTGATCAGATGCCCTGAACCTCTTAAGCACCGCACCGATCAGCGGGTGATCAATATTGAGGGTCATCATGTAGCTGTTCGGCATAGACCCGTACATATCCATCCCCTGCTGCATATGGGCCATATCCTTCATACGCCGCATATACTCATTTTGGATCACCACGATCGGCTTAGCCTCTGCACCCTGATTAGCCGTGGCGACGTGGATCATCTGCTTCTCATCGCCCTCAGGTACCCTACTCTGGAAGAGCTGTCTCAGGATAGACTGATCCTCCTCAGTCATATCAACCTGACCTACCGGCTTCTCATCCTTACGCACGAGATTCTCCAGTGTGTCACTGTCGACACTGACAAAGTGGCTATCCTCCGACTTCTGCTCCAGCATCCCGATCAGATGCATATCCAAGGGACCATTGAGCAAGAGTACGCTGTAGCCTTTATCCTTCGCCGCACGGATATAGCTGTACTGACGATCAGGATCCTGAGCGTAGAGGTGGATAATCTTCTTGTCCTTATCGGTCTGGTTGCCCTCGATGAGGGTCTTGTACTCCTCGAGGGTGTAGTACTTCTCATCGGTGTCCCTGAGGAGCAGGATCCCCTTAGCCTTCTCGGCAAACTTCTCATCTGTCAGCATACCATACTTCACGAAGAGATCGAGCGCAGGCCACTTCTCCTCGTAGGCAGCACGATCGGACTTGAAGAGCTCTGCCAGCTTATCTGCCACCTTACGCGTGATGTAGGTCGAGATCTTCTTTACCCTGGCATCGGACTGTAGATAGCTGCGGCTCACATTGAGCGGGATATCCGGTGAGTCGATCACACCGTGGAGGAGATTGAGGAAGTCAGGGACGATGCCCTCTACGTTGTCGGTCACGTAGACCTGATTGCAGTAGAGCGAGATATTGCTCTTCTGCATATCGAGGTTGGACTTGATCTGTGGGAAGTAGAGGATCCCGGTCAGATTAAATGGATAGTCGATATTGAGATGGATCCAGAAGAGCGGAGCATCATTACCCGGGAAGAGCGTCCGGTAAAACTCCTTGTAATCCTCATCCGTGAGGGAAGAGGGCTGCTTGATCCACGTCGGGTCCGTCTCGTTGATCACCCGTGGCTTATCTGTATCGACCTGCTTGCCGTCCTTCCACTCCTTCTCCTTTCCGAAGACTATCGGCACAGGGAGGTAGCTGCAGTACTTCTTTAGGAGCGCCAGTATGCGATTCTCATCAAGGAACTCCTTATCCTCCTCGGAGATATGGAGGATGATATCCGTCCCCCGAGGTCTCTTCTCAGCCTCCTCCATCTGATACTCCGGATTGCCCTCGCAGGACCAGCGGATGCTGGGGGCCGTCTCATCATAGCTCTGAGTGTAGATCTCGACCTTGTCGGACACCATAAAGGCGGAGTAAAAGCCGAGACCGAAGTGCCCTATGATGCTGTGCTGATCCTCATACTTCTTGACAAACTCCTCAGCGCCACTGATGGCGATCTCATTGATATACTTGTGGATCTCATCGGCCGTCATGCCGATGCCGTTATCCGAGATGATCAGCTTGTCACCATCGATCTTCACCTCGACTCGGAGATCCCCGACCTCACCGGAGTACTCACCCTTAGAGACCAGAGTCTTCAGCTTCTGCACGGCATCCACACCATTGCTGACGATCTCCCTGAGGAAAATCTCATTGTCACTGTAGAGAAATTTCTTAATGATCGGGAACATATTGTCGCTTGTCACGCCAATCTTCCCTGTCGTCTGATTTTTGTCCATTATATATCTATGTTTATGACTTAATTCTTCGTTCATATCTCAGTAGGCAAAGTCAGTGCCAAAAAATCAAGAGACGCTACGATGGGTATGATTGTCACACACAATAGTGGTACATTTGTACATAACACTTGTGATCACTGACTTAAAGATGAATACCAACCTACCCCCTCTCGCGGAACGGATGAGACCCGGCACACTTGAGGGCTACTTCGGTCAGAGCGACTTAGTCCGCCCCGGAGGATCTATCCACGACATGCTCGAGACGGGTCTCCTCCGCTCCTTCATCTTGTGGGGCCCCCCGGGAGTGGGTAAGACGACCTTGGCGAGGATTGTAGCCAAGCACTTTGACCTCCCCTTCTTCACTCTCAGTGCGGTGAGCTCGGGGGTCAAGGAGGTACGCGATGTGATCAAGCAGGCCGAGGACTACAGAAATGGTCTCTTTGCCCAAGGGGCACCGATACTCTTCATCGACGAGATCCACCGCTTCAGCAAGTCCCAGCAGGACTCTCTGCTACATGCCGTGGAGCAGGGCAGCGTGGTGCTGATCGGTGCCACGACTGAGAACCCATCCTTCGAGGTGATCCGCCCACTTCTCTCACGATGCCGGGTACTCGTCCTGAAGCCTCTCACACAGAGTGACCTGGATGAGCTCCTTCACTACACCCTCTCCCGGGATGAGGTGCTGAGGGAGTACGATGTACAGATCGACTCCACCGATGCTCTCTTCGCCGCCTCAGGAGGGGATGCCCGCAAGTTCCTCAATATCCTGGAGCTCATCGCGACGACTCCGGAGGCTCTGGAGCGAAAGAGCTTCACCATCTCCGATGAGATTGTGGCTCAGCAGATCCAGAGAAATCCCAGCGTCTACGACAAGGGTGGCGAGATGCACTACGACATCATATCAGCCTTCATCAAGAGCATCCGTGGAAGTGACCCCGACGCTGCCATATACTGGCTCGCGAGGATGATCGATGGGGGAGAGGATCCAAAGTTTATCGCCCGCCGACTGATCATCTCGGCGTCAGAGGACATCGGTCTCGCCAACCCCAATGCTATGCTGATCGCCGAAGCGACCTTTACTGCCGTGGAGCGCATCGGCTGGCCTGAGGGGCGTATCCCCCTGGCTGAGGCGACCATCTACCTCGCCTCCTCCCCCAAGAGCAACAGTGCCTACACCGCTATCAACCAAGCTCTTGCATTCGTCCGAGAGAGTCCACCACACCCTGTGCCGATGCACCTGAGAAATGCCCCCACGGAGCTTATGGACGAGCTGGGATATGGTAAGGGGTACATCTACCCTCACGACTACAAGGGTCACTATGCTCCGCAGCAATACCTCCCTGACGAAGTGGTGGGCACCTCCTTCTGGAGACCGGCGGACAATGCCCAAGAGGCTCAGCTACTCCAGCGGCTGAGGCAAATGAAAGGAGAGCCGGAGTGAGCGGTGTCTAATACCGGTATTAGTCTCTTCTTTTACCGGTTACCTGTAAAAGAAAATGCCCGGTGGGGGAAACTTTTCCCATGTCTTCTCTATGACTTTGACATCAAAGGGTTGAGTTGAGAGGACTTCATCTCCTTGACAGACGATCTCACTCGGTACCTCAATATGCTCGGGTGGAATAACTGTACCCAAAGAGAGGGAGAGCGATCAGCTGTCCGCCTATCGTCGCAGCCTTTTCTTTCCGGAGCTACTCTATCAGCTGGGACTCTCTCCTCATAGGGAGAAAAGGTTTCTGATGAAGATTGAAGCCCAGGATCAGGGGGTAGACTATCCGGTAGAGTTTAAGATTGTGCGGAAGTATGGATGCGCCTTCAGGATACTCACACCTCCCGACGAAGTACTCTTAGCGATGAAGTTCTGTGCTCTTCTTGGTCGCGCAAAAGGGCGAGACCTCTACGATATAGTCTTCTTAATGTCACAGGGTATCGTGCCGGATCTCGACTTCTTACGCCAAAAGAGGTCTGACATAACCAGCCTGGAACAGCTCTACAAGATCTCGCTTGATGTATTGCAGCGAGAGGACCCTGCTCTCAAGATACGGGATGTGGAGCACTTGCTGATCAATCCCATAGAGCGACAGCAGATAGCCCTGCTCCCCGATATACTAAGAGACGAGTTCAGCCGGCTGTCATAACAACTGCGAAGAGAGACAGTCAAGGATACAAAAAAACCGCTATCAAGTCTCTCGACTCAATAGCGGCACGATGGTGGACCCTGTAGGATTCGAACCTACGACCCTCTGTTTGTAAGACAGACGCTCTAAACCAACTGAGCTAAGGATCCGGTAATGGAATATTTCTGAAAAGCAGTGGACCCTGTAGGATTCGAACCTACGACCCTCTGTTTGTAAGACAGACGCTCTAAACCAACTGAGCTAAGGATCCGAGTGCACCCGACCGGCTCCTCTCCAGCCGAATGCTCCGCAAAGGTACGAAATTTTATCGTTTCCGCAACCCCCCACCCAACCATTGGGGGTTGCGGCTAATTCGCATTTTCAACCCCAAACCGCACCAGTACTATCGCTTAGTGGCGTAAAAAAGGTTACAGTTCAGCTTCTACACCAATTAAGAGACCACCTGCTCAACTTCCGCTGATAGGGGAGATAATATCCTCAGCATAGATATCCCGGTCCAAGCATCAGACATCAGACAGCAGGCGGAGGATCAAAGCGAACACAACCATTACCGGGACAATGATCATATCAGGATTAAGTCAAGAGGCTGGTGCAGCAGGCTCGAGTAGGTGATCCGGCTTTTTGGCTGCCACCGAGACCGACAGAGCTGTATCTTTTGGTAACTTTGCGACCGTATCATAGATAAGAGAGATATGGCGCAGAAGAAAGTTTCGCTGCTGGGAAGTACCGGATCGATCGGCACCCAGGCACTTGAGGTGATCGACCGACACCGCGATGAGCTGGCTGTGGAGGCTCTTGTATTTGGGTCCAACGTGAGGGTGGCTGTGGAGCAGGCACTCCGCTTCCGTCCTCGTGTCGTGGTGACGGGGGAGGAGAAGCTGTACAAGGAGCTCAAGCAGGCTCTTCGCGACACCGACACTGAGGTAAAGGCGGGTCGTGAGGCGGTGCTGGAGGTGGCCGGCTCCTACGACACCGATGTCGTACTCTCCTCCATCGTCGGCTTTGCGGGGCTTCACCCCACCATCGAGGCGATCAAGAACGGTCGCCTGGTGGCTCTTGCCAATAAGGAATCGCTGGTCGTCGGTGGCGAGCTGATCAGCCGCCTGGCGCGGGAAAACGCCGGCGTAATCCTCCCGGTAGACTCAGAGCACTCCGCCATCTATCAGTGCATTGTCGGTGAGAGGCATGGCGACGTCGCCAAGATCTACCTCACCGCCTCGGGGGGGCCATTTGTCGACTTCACCATGGAGCAACTCCGTGAGGTGGCTCCGGAGCAGGCTCTCCAGAACCCCAACTGGGACATGGGCAGTAAGGTGACGATAGACTCCGCCTCTATGATGAATAAGGGGCTGGAGATGATCGAGGCGCACCACCTCTTCGGCGTAGCGCCCCGAGACATCGACATCTGTGTCCACAGACAGAGCATCGTCCACTCCATGGTGGGCTTCCGCGACGGAGCGGTCAAGGCACAGCTGGGACTGCCAGACATGCGGGTACCGATCGCATACGCCCTACTCTTCCCTCACCGACTCCGCAGCCTGACGGATCTCCCGACGATCGAGCAGCTGAGCAGTCTCACCTTTGAGCGTCCCCGACGAGATGCCTTCCCCTGCATCGACCTCGCATACCGCGCCATCGAGGAGGGCGGCACCTCGCCTTGTGTCCTCAATGCTGCCAATGAGGTGGCCGTCCGCCGCTTCCTCCGCGGTGATATTCACTTCACGGACATCCCCGAGCTGATCAGCCACTGCCTCGATCGTATGCCTCAGCGCAATGCCGTCTCTCTCGAGATGCTCGAGGGCTGCGATACCGAGACTCGCAAGCTGGCCGAGAGCTGGAGTCCCCGACATTAATCACGCATAGATCCATATATGGGAATCCTCATACGCATACTTCAGCTACTCCTCTCACTCTCACTGCTGGTATTTTTTCACGAGCTGGGACACTTCCTGTGGGCCAAGCTCTTCGGCATTCGTGTCTCCAAGTTTTACCTTTTCTTTGACTGGAAGTTTGCTCTCTGGAAGTGGAGGCCAAAGGAGTCCGAAACTGAGTACGGCATAGGCTGGCTGCCCCTCGGAGGCTACTGCGCCATCGAGGGTATGGTCGATGAGAAGGAGGCTGAGACAGGCGTGCCAAGCGAGCCGGAGGAGTGGGAGTTTAGAGCCAAGCCAAAGTGGCAGCGGCTCCTCGTGCTGGCAGGTGGCATCCTGAATAACGTCCTGATGGCGATCCTGATCTACTGGGGTCTCTCCTACCACTATGGTGTGGACCACATACCGATGGAGGGCATCGGCGATGCGCTCACCTACTCCAGCGTAGGACACCGCATGGGACTGCAGGATGGTGACCGCCCATACGCGCTGGACGGCAAGGAGATCAAGTACTTCGATGGCACTCTCGTCCAGGAGATCGCCAATGCAGAGACCTTGACGGTGGTACGAAAAGGGAGTCGGATCGACCTCTCCGTACCTGTAGACCTGATCCCAGCGATGCTGGAGACAGACAGTGCGCTCTTCTACATCGACCTCCCGAGTGTAGCCGACTCCGTCCTTACCGGATCCAATGCCGCCCGCGCAGGTGTACTGGCAGGAGACGAGGTGGTGGCACTTAATGGCACACCGATGAAGCTCTCCGGCCTGCTGCCGGCCGTAAAGGAGCTACGCGGAGACACGCTCATGCTCACTCTGCGGCGAGGCGAGGAGACACTCCGGCTACCGGTCTATGCTGATCCGGAGGACGGGCTTGGGATTATGTTCTCCGCCGATCCGAGTGAGGCTTTTGGAAAAATACATGAGGAGTACGGCTTCTTCGAGGCACTGCCCAAGGGCGTCTCCCGCTCCTGGCAGCTCCTGACCGGGTACGTAGACCAGCTGAAGTATGTCGCCACGCCTCAGGGAGCGAAGAGCATCGGTGGTCTCGGAACCATCGGAAGCCTCTTCCCGCCGGTATGGAACTGGCTATCCTTCTGGACCATGACCGCATTTCTCTCGATCATCCTCGCGGTGATGAATCTTATCCCCATCCCCGGACTTGACGGAGGGCATATCCTTTTCCTCCTCATCGAGATGATCACGCGGCGGCAGATCCCCTATAAGTATATGTACTACATTCAGCTGGTCGGCATCGGGCTGCTCTTCCTCCTTATGATCTATGCCAACGTGGCTGATGTGATCCGATTCCTCTTCTGACCATGCGCAAGCGAACTGACGACAAGTCTCCCATCTACCCCTCCGTGGAGGAGGTGGAGTCGGCCAAGCTCGGCTTCTCCGCCCTCCGGGAGAGGCTTCTCCACCACTGCGCGAATGAGGTGTCCCGTTACTTAGTGTCACGGATGCGCTTCATGGACTCCTCGTCAAGGGAGCTGAGGACGGAGCTGAGGCGGGTGACCGAGATGCAGGAGCTCTGCGACAGTCGTGCCCTACCCTCTTGGGGCTTCGGGACACTGCGCTCAGCGATCAAGGGCGTGAGACCGGAGGAATCTTACTTGGAGCCGGACCAGCTGCGCGCTCTCCGTGAGATGCTGGATGCCACTGCAGACACCGCCAGGCTGCTCACGGAGGATGAGGCGGAGGACTACCCTCTCCTCCACCGACTGACCGAGCGACTGGAGCCACTGGAGGAGCTGAGGCAGGAGCTCCACAGGCTTATCGGTGACGATGGCGAGATCCCTGATGGCGCATCGGACGAGCTACGGAGTATCCGTCGGGCGATCCGCTCTCTTGAGAGCTCCCTCGGAGCCACGATGCAGCGGGTCCTCCGCCATGCCCGACAGCAGGGCTGGGTCGATGCTGATGCCTCCGCCGTGATGCGCGACGGTCGTCTCCTTCTACCGATCAACCCCGGCAATAAGCGCGACATCCGAGGTATCGTCTACGAGGAGTCGGCGACCGGCAAGACTCTCTTCGTGGAGCCGGAGGAGGTGGTGCTGCTGCACAATGAGATAAGAGAGAAGGAGGGCGAGGAGCGACAGGAGATCCTCCGACTCCTCCACGCCTTCGCTGACCGACTACGACCCTGGCTCGACTCGGTGCGGGACGACATCACAATCCTCGGGATCCTCGACTTCGTCCACGCCAAGGTACTCCTCGCCGGAGAGATGGATGCGGTGGTACCGGTGATCGAGACGGGAGAGCAGCGTATGGAGTGGTGGAAGGCGCGCCACCCTCTCCTCGAGAGACACCTGCGTGAGGAGGGGAGATCCCTCGTCCCGCTCGACATCAAGCTCTCTCCTGAGGATCGGATCCTCATCGTCTCGGGACCAAATGCGGGAGGCAAGTCGATCACCCTTAAGACCGTAGGGCTGCTTCAGTATATGCTACAGTGTGGCCTCGCTGTGCCGATGCAGGACCACAGCGTGATGATGCTCTTTGACAAGATCTTCATCGACATCGGTGACCAGCAGTCGCTTGAGGACGACCTATCCACCTACTCGAGTCACCTGACAAATATCAAGTTTTTCACCCGCAACGCCACGGACAGGACGCTGCTGCTAATCGATGAGTTTGGCAGCGGCACTGAGCCGACCATAGGTGGGGCAATTGCGGAGGGGGCGCTGGAGCAATTCCGACTCATGGGCGCTTACGGTGTCGTGACGACCCACTACGGCAACCTGAAGGACTACGCCTCTACCCACGACGGACTGATCAATGGAGCGATGCTCTTTGACCGGCAGCGGATCCAGCCGCTGTACCAGCTGGTGATCGGCCAGCCGGGGAGCTCCTTTGCCATCGAGATCGCCAGGAGCATCGGACTGCCCGAGGTGATCCTCGACTACGCCTCAGAGCAGGTGGGAGAGGACTTTATGCTGCAGGACAAGTACCTCCAGGACATCATGCGCGACAAGGCTTACTGGGGTCGTAAGCGGTCGGAGGTACACAAGCGGGAGAGGGAGCTCGAGGAGGAGCGCATCCGACTCCGGCAGAAGCTCGACGCCCTTCAGTCTAAGCGAGAGAGCGTCCTCTCAAAGGCGCATCAGGAAGCCTTGGACATCGTCTCGTCAGCCAACGCTGCGGTAGAGAAGACGATCCGCGACATCAAGACCTCCAAGGCGGACAAGGAGCGAACCAAGAAGGCACGTCAAAAGCTGGACCGAAAGAAAAGCGACCTCGAGCAGCGGATACAGCCTCGCGAGAAGCAGGTGCTGCAACGAGAGGAGAGGAAGAGCACGCTCGGAAAGGAGGCGATCACCGTCGGCACCGGAGTGACGCTCGAGGGAGGAAATACGGTGGGCGAGGTGACCGAGATCAAGGGGAAGGAGGCACGCGTCTCCCTCGGAAGCATCACCGTCACCGTGCCACTCTCCAAGCTTTCCCCCACGATCCGCAAGCAGACGATCATCCACAAGGAGCCGCCCAAGGTGGTGGAGATGCAGTCCGACGAGCGTCGGTTAGCCTTCAAGCCCCTTCTCGACTGTCGTGGACAACGGGTGGATGAAGCCCTCCGGGCAGTGACCGGATTTCTTGACGAGGCGGTGAGCTACGGCATGAGTATCGTCAGGATCCTACACGGTACCGGCACGGGAGCACTCCGTCAGTCGATCCGCGAGCAGCTGTCGGATCACCCACACGTCGCCTCCTACGAGGATGAGCGTGCCGATCTCGGAGGGGCAGGCATCACGGTCGTACACATCGGCTGACGCTTCCTTTGTAGAAAGGAAAAGGGGTCAGAAGTGGGACGTGGAGCCACCGCCGCCGGAGGCGCCACCACCAAAACCACCGCCAAAGCTACCGCCGCCGAAGCCACCGCTACCGAAGCCTCCTCCCCAGATAACGGGTCCGAAGCCGCTGCCCCGACGGCGTATACGCTCCGCCCGATCGGTGTGACCGCAGTTCTCACACTTGCCGACCGTCACCTGCCTGCCATAAGCATTGACAGAGACAGTAGCATGGTAAGCCTTCACGCCACAGGAGGGACAGCGATAGTACTCCCGGGAGCCTCTGTCAAAGCTCATCACCTGTGATCGATGGCATTGATCGCAGACCAGCACCGGATGGGCAACACTACGGAGCTTCTCCTCAAGAGCCTCGCCGGCATTGAGATAAGAGAGGTTACTGGGATACCTCAGCCGGGTAATGGTATCGTGAGAACCGCAGTAGGGGCAGTCCTTAAGGCGGCGCTGCCACTTCGACTTCAGCCAGAGGTATACAGGGAGGAATATCAGGAGAAATCCCGGCAGGAAACCTATCGCCATCGGGAGCACCTCCGACCCTCTTCGCCTGATGATGGAGTACTTCTCCGCCGGCGTCCCTCCCAGACGAACCCGTCCGAAGAGCCCCAGCAGAGCCAATACCGCCACCACTGAGGAGAGGATCCCATAGCCGGTAATGATCGTCAGCAGATCCTCATCGCTCATCTCATCGTCGGTGTAGTCGACGTTCCCATCATTGGATGGGTCGTAGCCCTCGGTGAGATAGGTATCTATCCGGCTGATCCCTGAGAGGAAAGCATCCTTAGACCTCCCCTCCTTGATCCCCGGGATGAGGATCCGCTGGGAGATGCCGTAGGTAGCTGCATCGGGCAGTGCCCCCTCGAGACCATACCCGGTCTCGAAGCGGATCAGCCGGTGCCTCTGGGTCACATAGAGGATCAGCAGACCATTATCATCCTCGGCCTTACCAAGTCCCCATAGACGGAAGAGCTTCTCCGTAAAGGTCTCCGGGTCATCATTCTCGATCGCCGGCAGCACCACCAGCACTACCTCCACAGTGTGTCGCTCTCTCAGGTCGTAGAGAGCTTGGTCAATCTCCGATCGCTCATCCGGCGTGAAGTACCCCTCCGGGTCACTGACGAAGCGTCGGTAGTCCTGTCGCTGGACATTGGGCACATCCTCCGGGCGATAGTCCCGCTCCTCAGCCCTTGCCACCCCGGAGAGGAGCAGCAGGAGCAGGGTAAGGGGAAGGAGAAAGAACCGCTTCACGATCAGAACTTTACCTCAGGGGCACGATCCGCGCCGGCGACGGACTCAAAGTAAGGCTTAGCCTTGAAGCCCAGGATAGAGCCAAAGATGTTATTGGGGAACTTGCGGACAAAGGTATTGTACTCCTGCGTCACCTCGTTGAAGCGCTTCCGCTCAGTGGAGATGCGGTTCTCCGTCCCCTCAAGTTGTACCTGTAGAGCCTTGAAGTTCTCATTCGCCTTTAGATCCGGGTAGCGCTCCGAGACGGCGAGCAGTCGACCAAGAGCCTGAGAGAGCTCACCCTGAGCCTGCTGATAGGCAGCGAGATCCTCGGGGGTCATCTTCGTCGGGTCGACAGTCATCTGGGTCGCCTTGGCACGTGCCTCCACGACACCCTCAAGCGTCTCCCGCTCATGGGTGGCGTAGCCCTTTACCGTATTGACGAGATTCGGGATCAGGTCAGCACGCCGCTGATACTGATTCTCCACCTGGCTCCACGCCTGGCGCACGCCCTCCTCTTGCTGCACCGCTTTATTATTAAAGCTTATGCCGGCGACCACCGCCCAGAGGACAAGCAGGATGAGGATGACAATGGCTATCAGGCTACCTTTATTACTCTTACTCATGATTACTCTATTGATAGAGTTTATACTCAGTCTTAATTACTCATCACAAAGGACGATCTCGCCACGGTGCACCTTACGGGTGCAGTACTCGCATTGCATGATCTCCTGCTCCCGATCGAGGAGCCTGAAGGCGCTCTTCATCGGTTCGTTATTGGTGATACACTTGGGATTGGGGCACCGGACGAGACCGCGAATGTCGTCCGGCAGGGTGACGTACTTCTTCTCCACCACCTCGTACTCGCGGATCACATTGATCACAATCTCTGACGAGACGAGAGCGAGGCGATTGAGCTCCTCCTCGGTGAAGAACTTATCCTCCACCTTGATGATCCCCTTCTGTCCGATCCGCTTGCTGCGAAGATTCTGCCCGATGGTGATAGGCACATCGAGGCTGTCGAGATGGAGGAGACGGACCACCTTGAAGAGGTGCTCCACAGGGATATGGTCGATGACCGACCCATTCTTGATCGCATTGACCCGCAGCTGACCTTTCTCTACTTTAGTCATGGTACTCGTACATTGGTTACTCGTTGACAGGAATATTGAGAGCCCTACAGATCAGAGCCTCACGGACATAGAGACCATTTTGCGCCTGAGTGAAGTAGTAGGCGTACTTTGTCCTATCCACATCCATGGCGATCTCATTGACCCGAGGGAGGGGGTGAAGGACACGCATCGTCTCCTTGGCCGACCGTAGCATATCGGCGCGGAGGATAAAGGAGTCCTTCACTGCCTCGTAGTCTTCATCGTCCGTAAAGCGCTCCCGCTGGATCCGCGTCATATAGAGGATGTCAGTCTGGGCGATGATCTCAGGCGTCAGCTCGTGCGAGTACTCGGTGGGGATATGGTGCTCCTCGCAGTAGTCTCTGTACTCCGCCGGCAGAGCCAGCATATCAGGAGAGACGAAAATGAAGTGGGGGCGGAAGTAATTCATCCCCTCGATCAGTGAGTGGACCGTGCGACCAAACCGCAGATCCCCCACCATCGTGATCGTGAGGTCCTCCAGCCCGCCCTGCGTCCTACGGATCGAGTAGAGATCGAGCATCGTCTGCGAGGGGTGCTGATTGGCTCCGTCGCCGGCATTGATGATCGGGATCTCAGTCACCTCGCTGGCATACTTGGCCGCCCCCTCAAGGAAGTGGCGCATGATGATCAGGTCGGCGTAGTTGGAGACCATCTTGATGGTGTCGTGTAGACTCTCGCCCTTCGACGTGCTGCTGGCACGCGCATCGGAGAAGCCTATCACCCGACCGCGAAGGCGATTGACAGCGGTCTCAAAGCTGAGACGCGTCCTGGTGGAAGGCTCAAAAAAAAGCGTCGCCGCCACGCGACCCTGCAGGAAGTCACGATTGGGCTGACGCTCGAAGCACTCCGCCATATCAAGGATCCGAAGAATCTCCTCCTCAGAGAGTTGATTGATCGAATAGAGACTGTTTTGATTCATAGTCGCGTATTCATGAATGTGCTTATCTGACACAAATATACCACTATTCAAAACCTTGGCAAACGCTTAACCGCCCGCAGAGGCAACCCTGTGGTGTCCTAGAAAAGTACACACATAGAAGAGCAGAAATGAACAACAAGAAAGAAGCGAAAAAGTCGGGAGACACCTCTCGGAA
>CAMXXM010000005.1 GCA_947253195.1 uncultured Porphyromonas sp. | reverse complement strand
GCACTACCACTGGCTGACGATGCAGGAATTCACCGACAGCGTCGCCATCTCGCAGGTGACACCTGGTCGGATCGGGATCAATAGCGCCACTTATATTGGCTATACCGTCACGGGGGGGAGTGTGCTCGGCTCTGTTGTGGCCACGCTGGCGGTGATGTTTCCCTCCTTTGTCCTCTGCTTCCTCATCAGTCATGCCTACAGACGCTTCATCGACAATAAGCATGTGCAGGGACTCTTTGTCGGCATCAGACCGGTGACGGCGGGTCTCATCGCCTCAGCTGCTCTGCTCCTGATGACTCCGGATAACTTCATTGATGTCTGGAGTATCGTCCTCTTCCTCGCCTGTCTCGTCTGTATGCTCAAGCGATGGGTCCATCCGATCCTGCTGATGATCCTCTCCGGACTGGCCGGGTATCTCATCTATGTATAAGAAAAAAGGCCTCTGCAACTGCGGAAGCCTTTTCTCATAGTACGCCGCTGTGCTTATTTGCCAAAGCGACCGATGAGCTTCAGGGCAGTGACAGCTGCCTCGATGCCCTTATTGCCGTGCTTGCCACCGGAGCGGTCAGTCGCCTGCTCCATGGTATTGGTGGTGAGGACACCAAAGATGATTGGCACGTCAATAGTGTCGGCATTGAGCTTACCGAGATTGACGGCAACCGCTTGACTCAGGTAATCGAAGTGGGGCGTCTCACCCTGGACGATGCAGCCGATTGCGAGGATCGCATCGAGCTCCTCTGTCTGTAGCATTCGGTTGCAGCCGTAGATGAGCTCAAAGCTTCCGGGCACATACTCCACGAGGATATCCTCCTCTCGCACGCCATACTCCTTGAGTGTGTCGATGGCGCCCTGTGCCATACTATTGGTGACCTGATCGTTCCACTCCGAGACGACGAGAGCGATTCGCTTGCCCGTCGCATCGGGGATGGTCGTGGGGTCGTAGTTACTGAGATTGGTTGTAGACATTTTATTTTATATACTCTTTGGTTTTACTCAAATCTTAGGACCTGCGCCGGGTGGATCTTACCGATTACCCGTGTGGGGATCAGCACCAGGAGCAGAATGGCGACGATGATGATGAGATTGGTGAAGAGAAGGGTCTCCCAGCGGATCTCCATCGGCACATAGGCGGTGTAGTACTGTGAGGGGTCAAGCTTAAGTGGCTTCCAGGTCATCTGTATGCTGGCAAGGAGCAGCGCAAGAGTATTACCCCACAGCACCCCTCGGCCAAGCACGAATGCCGATATGTGTAGGAATACCCTCCGCAGCGACCTATCCGACTGACCGAGCGTCTTTAGGAGAGCGATGGCGCGCACCTTCTCCAGCACAAGGACGATGATGCCGGTGATCATCGTGATGCTGGCGACGATGATCATCAGCGCAAGGATCATATAGACATTTGCGTCCAAGAGACTGAGCCAGCTGAAGACCCCGGGGTAGAGCTCCTCTGAGGTGAACATCGTGTATCGCTCCTGATACTGTCCGTTGCGGGCCGCTAAGTAGTCATAGCAACGATCGAAGACGGTCCCCACCTGCTTGTGGTCGGTCAGGTGGATCTGCACGCCACCCACTTGGTTGCCGCCGAAGCCGGCAACGGACCGAACCAACCGAATATCCCCCACCAGTAGCGCTTGATCGTACTCCTCAAATCCGGTGTAAAAAAGCCCGGCTATTGTGAGACGTCGTACCTTGAAGCTCTCCCCGTCCGTAAAGTAGGAGAGACAGCGGTCGCCCACCTTAAGGTCAAAGAGCCGTGCCAGTGTCGTCGACATCAGCACCTCCTCATCCGACTCGCCCCTAAAGCCTGGGATCTCTCCCTCGACCATATACTTCGCGAAGAAGTCAGCATTGAAGAGTGAGTCCACGCCATGGAAGGCGACTGCACGGAAGGTGGAGTCGACCTTAATCAGGCTCATCTCATCGGCAAAGGTATAGACAGCCGCCTTGGGGTCACGGCTTCGGGCGATCGCCGTCAGACTGTCGGTCAGACCCTCTGGGAGATCCAGCGGTACAGTGTACCTATTGAATGTATTGTCCGGGTTGGAGATCTTCACACTGCCGATAAAGCCATCGATCTTGCTCCGTATCTCCTGCTTGAAGCCGTCAATGATGAAGAAAGAGATCAGTATCAGCAGGATCCCCAAGGCGATCCCTACGGTCGAGACCTTTACCACCGGTCGCAGCCGGGGTTTCTCACTCTCGCTGTAGAGGAATTTCCGCGCAATACTTCGCTCCAAGCTCATAACTTAGTACTCGTAACTCAGCACGCCACCCTGTCGCAGCATCTCGTGAGAGATCCTGTGGTGCTTGAGAGGCTTGCCATTGAAGCGGATCCCCTTGACATAGCTCTTCGCATCCCGAGGAGCCCCCTCAATCACCAAGCGGTCGGAGCCATACCAAGTCGGGTCAAGCCGAATTGTGATCCGGTCAAAGGTGGGTGCCGTCAGGGCATACTCAGGTACGCCGGGTACATCGGGGTAGAAGCCCATCATGGAGAAGACTGCCCAAGCGGACATTGTCCCGGTATCGTCATTCCCCGGGATTCCATCGGGAGCTGTGTGGAAGTGCTTCGCCAGCAATTCGCTAACTAAGTGCTGTGTCCTCCACTCCTCACCGCTGAAGTAGGTGAAGAGGTAGGGATAGGCAATGTCCGGCTCATTGGAGGGGTCGTAGTGCCCATCGTCAAAGACGCTCTGCAGGTGACGGACAAAGGCTTTTCGCCCGCCGTGGAGACGGACCAGCCCGGGGATGTCGTGGGGGACGAAGAAAGCGTAATTCCACGCGCAACCTTCGTGAAATCCGGGATTGGGCTCAAAGTTCTTCCCCAGCTTAGGGTCGTAGGGCGATAGGAAAGAGCCGTCCGGCAGCTTAGGTCGAAGCGTCTTTGTCGCCGGATCAAAGTAGTGTCTGTAGCCGAGGCTTTGCTTGTAAAAGCGCTCAGCCTCCTCCCCGTGCCCGAGTGAGTCAGCGAGGATGCTCAGTGCATGGTCTGCCACGTAGTACTCAAGCGCATGGGAGACAGAGTTGTCGTACTTTCCTCGCAGAGGCACGTAGCCGAGCCGGAGGTAGTCATCGTTGTCGCTCCTAATGAGATTTGCCTCACTCGGCAGGGTGGCAGACTTAAGCATCGCCTCATAGGCGGTCTCTATGTCGTAGCCTCTCAGCCCCTTGAGCCACGAGTCGACGATCACCGGTATAGCGGGGTCCCCCTCCATCGTAAGCGTCTCACGCCCGATCAGCTCCCAGCGAGGTAGCCAGCCCCCCTCGCGGTACATATCAATCATCGACCGAACCATATCGAGCTGCCGCTCAGGATATGCCAGCGTCATCAGCTGATGGACGTTGCGGTAGGTGTCCCATAGAGAGAAGATGGTATACCGGTCGTGTGCCGTCTGCCCCACACTGTCGCTCTCCATAGTCGGGTACTGACCGTTGACATCCTGGAGGATGCTTGGCTGGATCATCGTGTGGTAGAGTGCAGTGTAGAAGACCCTTCGCTGCTCCTCAGTACCGCCCTCTACGATGATGCGACTCAGCTCCCTTTCCCAGCTTGAGGAGGCACGCTCCCGAAGTTGCGCAAAAGAGAGTTTCGCCGTCTCCGCCTCCATATTTTGCCAAGCGTTCTCAGTGCTGACGAAAGAGACGGCAAGTCGGACTTCGATCGACTCTCCCTCACTTGTCTCGTAGGTGAAGTAAGCGCCTATGTCGTCTCCGGCAATCTCCCGTCCATACTTTGTGTAGACTTTATACCTGCCGGCGTGTTGGTCCCACTCCGCCTCGGCAGTCATCGGGCGCTGATGCTTCCACCAGCCGGTCTGCTTTGGTGCTTTGGACACACGGAGGGCAAAGTAGATCGGATAGACCGCCTGGGGAACATCGTAGCAGAAGTTTCCCAGCAGCTTCATCCCCTCGATCTCAGTCGCGCTCTTTCGCCTAAGGAAAGCCCCCGACTCATTCGTCAACCCTTCACCGAGATTGAGCAGCAAGTGACTCTCTCCGGCGGGGAAGGTGAAGCGACTCACTCCGGTCCTTAGAGTGGAGGTGAGCTCGGCAGAGATGCCGTAGCGATCAAGCCGGACGGCATAGTATCCCGGCTCGGCACGCTCCTCACTGTAGGCGGTCCCATACTTGTGGTAGTCCGGTTCGAGCGACCCGGTCGTCGCCATCAGCAGGAGGGAGCTCATATCCGGGCAGCCGACGCCACTTAGATTGACGTGCGCAAAGCCGGTGAGGAAGGAATTGGTCCACTCGTATGGTGTACTCCACCAGCGACTATCTTTGTCATAGGTATTGCTGTCCGAGCCCATGACATTGAAGGGTGTGACAGACATAATCCCCCACGGGCACCGGGCACCGGGATTGGTGGTGCCAAAGTTGGTGGTCCCGATGAAGGGATCCACATACCCCACAAGGCGCTCCTGCCCATGGGCGAGAGCGCAAAGGATTGAGAGTAGGGTGGCAGCGAGGGCCGCGACACTCTTATGCATAGATAGAGGCAATCAGTCGTCCGAAGAGCTTCGTCATACGGTCCGAGGCTGCATCGGCAGCACGGATCACATCATTCTCATCATTAACGTACTCGGGGTCGTTATTGAAGCACTCGTTGGTGATGCAGGACATCCCGAAGACGTGCATCCCGCAATGCCGGGCCACGATCACTTCTGGTACCGTGCTCATACCGATGGCGTCTCCTCCGATGAGGGAGAGCATACGGCACTCGGCAGGCGTCTCGTAGGAGGGACCTGTCCAGCCGACATAGACCCCTCTTTGGAGTGAGATCCCCAGTTCACCTGAGAGTCTCTCAGCCTCGTGGATCAAACCCCGATCGTAGGGGCGAGTCATATCAGAGAAGCGGGGGCCAAAGGCGTCAATATTGGGTCCGATCAGAGGGTTGGGGAGCCAATTGATGTGATCGGTGATGATCATCAGATCACCCACGTGGAATGAGGTATTGAGTCCGCCTGCGGCATTGGACACAAAGAGGTACTCAATGCCTAAGAGGTGGAAGACCCGCACGTGGAAGGTGACCTTATCCATCGAATAGCCCTCGTAGTAATGAAAGCGTCCCTGCATAGCGATCACCGGAGCACCATCCAGCGTACCTATGATCAGATTGCCCTTGTGTCCCACCGCCGTGCTGACGGGGAAGTTTGGGATATCCTTGTAGGGGATTACCTTAGCATTCTCTATGCGGTCGGCGAGCTTCCCGAGCCCGCTTCCCAGCGTGATCGCCACCTTTGTCCCCTCCGGTACAAATGGGCGGAGGTAATCGGCGGCTGCCTGATAGTCTTGTAGATTCATCTCTTGAGTATTAAATGATTATACTGCTACACCGCTGCGACGGAAGAGCTCCTTGGACACTTCCTCAAAGCGCTCTCTGATCTCTCTCTCTCCTGGTATGACGCGGTGTCTCATCAGCACCTTCCCGTTGACGATCGTCGTGTCTATGACGTCTCCATTGGTGGCGTAGACGAGGTTGGAGATCAAGCTGTGTGTGGGCGTCATGTCAAGTCGGGAGAGGTCGACAAGACAGACATCGGCAAGATAGCCCTCCTCAATGCGACCACTCTCCAAGCGAAGGATCTCCGCCCCAATGCGAGTGGCGCTGTCGAATAGATCTCTCGCCTTATTCACCGTCGGATCTGCACTCCAGCTCTTTCCCATAAAGGAGGCGCACTTCATCGCCGTGATCATGTCGAGGTTATTAGAGCTGGAGACGCCATCCGTCCCCAGTCCCACCCGGACACGCCGGCGACGCAACTCTTCGTATCTAAATTGGCTCCCCGAGGCGAGCTTCATATTTGAGGCAGGATTATGCACCACGCTACAGCCGTGATCAGCCAGCATCCGGATCTCCTCGCTGTCGAGCCAAAGTCCGTGCGCCAGCACAAGGTTGTCCGACAGCACCCCGATCTCCTTGAGGAAGCGAACCGGTGTCGTGCCGTACTTCTCGCAGCAGTCGCGCCACTCAGTGTAGGTCTCCGAGAGGTGAAGGTGCACGAGGAGTCCATTGGCCTTGGCAAAGTCGGATCCATACTTGAGCTGCTCAGCCGATACCGTGTAGATGGCGTGAGGACCAACCGATAGTTGCACCCTGTCGGAAAAGGTGCTGAAGAGTCGAAGGTATTCCTCCAGCCGCTTTCGGTCTAGTGCCGCCCGCTCCTCATCCCATCGGTCAAAGAGGGTATAAGAAAGGTTAGCTCGCAGACCGCTCTCCTCCACTGCACGAGCGGTTCCCTCGGGTAGGGTGTACATGTCGAGGAAGGCGGTGGTCCCGCTCTTGATCATCTCGAGTGTGGCAACACGGGCACCCCAGTAGATGTCCTCCTCCGTGAGGTGAGCCTCCACAGGCCAAATCATATCATTGAGCCAGTCCATCAGGTTGAGGTCGTCACCATAGCCACGGAAGAAGGTCATCGCCGAGTGGGTGTGACCATTCACAAAGCCCGGTGTGATAGCCAGCCCGTTCCCCTCAATCAGGTCAGCCTCAGGATGGTCAGCCGGGGAGACGGAGCCGATCTTAGAGATCCGACTCCCCTCGATCAGTACATCTGCCCTCCGACGGTCATCGGAGGGCAGGAGTACATTCTGGATAAGTAGTGAGGACATAGATTACTTGTGACCGAAGCGGGCGTAAAACTCCGCCCCCGTCTCAATGCCGTTGTAGAAGTTGGTTAGCGGGAAGTTCTCATTCGGTGAGTGAATTCCGTCAGAGCCGAGACCGAAGCCCATCAGGATAGTCTTCGTTTGGCGAATCCGCTCAAAGAGGATCACCACGCCGATACTGCCACCACTATGATAGGCAATGGGACGCTTGCCCCAGACAGCCTCAAAGGCATCCTCTGTCACCTTGTAGGCAGGCAGGTCAGTCGGGCAATTGTAAGCATCGGTTCCGCTCAGGTTGGTCACCTTGACGCGCACGGTATCCGGAGCGAGCTCCTTGATATAAGGCTCAAAGGCTGCAATGATCTTATCCTTATCCTGATTGGCTACGAGTCGGGTAGAGATCTTGGCGGTTGCCTTGGCGGGGATGATCGTCTTTGCGCCCTCACCAGTGTATCCACCATAAATGCCGCAGACATCGAGGGCCGGTCTCCAGCTGTTCCGCTCATAGGTGACGTAGCCCTCCTCACCCTGTACGCCGGGCACGCCGATCGCATCGGAGTAGGACTTGTCGTCGTAGGGGATCTGAGCCACCTGCTTGTGATCCTCCTCGGTCATGTCGATCACGTCGTCGTAGAATCCCGGGATAGTCACCTTGCCCTTCTCGTCGTGGAGTTTGGAGATGATCTTCGCTAGTTCATTGATCGGATTGGCGACAGCACCGCCATAGTGACCGGAGTGGAGGTCGTGGCTCGGACCGCTCACCTCTACCTCCCAGTAGCACATACCTCTCAGTCCCGTGGTGATCGACGGCACCTCGTTACTTACCATATCGGTGTCACTGACGAGGATTACGTCACAGGCGAGGAGATCCTTATGCTTCTTCAGGAAGCTCTCCATATTGATCGATCCGATCTCCTCCTCTCCCTCGAGGAGTACCTTGACGTTGCACTTCACTAGACCCAGCTCGAGGGCAGTCCGTAGTCCCTGTACCTGTGTGGAGGATTGTCCCTTGCAGTCGTCCGATCCGCGGGCTACGATCAGGCCGTCCTTGATCACCGGCTCGAAGGGATCCGGTTGATTCCACTCATCGAACGGTTCTGCCGGCATCACATCGTAATGTCCATAGACGAGCACCGTGGGTGCTTCCTCGCTATACTTCTTCTCTGCAAAGACTGCAGGGTGTCCTCCCGTCGGCAGGATCTCTACGCGATCCATGCCGATGCTCTTGAGGATCTCGCTCCAGCGCTCGGCGCAGCGTACCATATCCTCCTTGTGGGATGACTGTGAGCTGACGGAGGGGATGCGGATGAGTGAGAATAGATCCTCAAGGAAGGCATCCTTATGCTCCTCGACAAACTTCTTGATTTCCGGATTAGTGGCCATAGTGGTTTACGTTGTACTCGGCTCGGGAGATCGTAGCACAGCCGAGGGGTGTCTAAATATACGTGTAGGTGCTGTGGGATCTCCGAGGAGTAGCGGCATAATGGGTCATCGACCGGCGCTCTCCGCCGCACCTGTCCTCAAATTTACCCTTTTCCTCCTTTCCTCACAAATATTTGTCCCGAAATGTGGGGTGATCTCATCCCCCTTGTGTGAGAAAATGCGCTAACTTTGTGACACGTATCAACCACCAACAGACAAGATTATGATCCCTTCTCACTTACGTACGCTTCTGCTGTCTATCTCAGTGCTCCCGCTGCTGATCGTCTCGCCTCGTCTCCTCGCACAGAGTCCGTCGGACCAGTATGAGTGTCTCTACAGGTATCACTACAGCGGTCCGACCACTTCCTCAGAGGACGAAGAGAGCGGATTGGACGTTATGGTCACCATTATGAGTGCTCAGGAGCAGCATAACGAGAGTATCCCTCAGAAGCTATCCACTCTGGTGATGCTCCGGATGGGAGACCAGCGTAGCTACTGTCGAGACTATACCGCTTATCGCGTGGACTCCCTGATGACCGAGACCACCCGACCGGACAGTCTCCTGCAGAGTCTGCAGATGGCTGCGGTGGACAATCTCTTCTACTTCGACCCCTGCGTCACTATGGATCTGGGGCGTGGAGAGATGACGCTATTGGAGACGATCCCACTCTCCTACTACACCTACACCGAGCCGATGATGTCAATCGACTGGACCCTCTCAGAGGAGACTAAGGAAGTGTGCGGCTATAGCTGCAAGACCGCTACGGGTAGCTATGGTGGACGGACCTGGGTCGTGCGGTACGCTGCCGGGATCCCCTCCGCCTTTGGTCCATGGAAACTCCACGGATTGCCCGGTCTGATCCTCGAGGCAGAGGATACCGAGGGAATGCATCACTTCACGGCGGTTCGCTTTGCTAAGGCAACAACTCCGCTACCGGAGCCGGACCGATCTATGGCGATCCGGACTACCCGTCAGGATTTCATCAAGGCAAAGTCGCGTCAGACGGAGATCCCCATGGACGGTATCACCGAGATGACTGTCAGGAGTAATGACGATGGGCAGAGAGTCGTTATGATCAATGGCTTTACGCTTCGACCACTTGTCTCCAAGATCCAACCACTGGAGCTGAAGTGATGAGACCCCGCCGCTGCTTACTCTCGCTCCTACTTCTCCTTTGCTCGCTCTCGCTTCTTGCACAAGAGTATAAGCTCGCCGGTCGTGTGACTGGTGCTGAGGGCGAGGCGGTCGTGGGCGCCCGGGTGACTCTCAGCCACGAGGGGCAGATCCTCGCCTTTGCCTTTACTCGCAAGGGGGGCAGTTTCACCCTCACATCCGATCGCAGTTACCCGAGAATAACGCTCTCTATCAGTCATCTCTCGTACGAGACGGACAGTATCTCGCTGACGCCCGACCGTCACGAGGTGACGCTCCGTCTCTCTCCGCGTGTCTCACAGTTGCAGGAGGTGACGGTGGAGGCCTACCCGATCATTGAGCGGTCGGATACGCTCACCTATCTCCTCCGTTCCTTCACAGAAGCGGGAGACTATACCTTAGAGGATGCAATCAAGCGTTTGCCGGGTGTGGAGGTGGATCCCAAGGGACAGATCAGCTATCTCGGCAAGGCGATCAGCCACTTCTATATCGAGGGAATGGATCTCCTTGGCGGGCAGTACCACAAGGCGACACGAAACCTCGATGCTACAAAAGTGGCCTCGGTCGATGTGATGAGGCACCATCAGGATCGGAAGATAGATAAGGATGTTCCGACGAATGATGTGGCGCTGAATGTCCGACTCGAGAAGGATGCGAAGAGCCGCCCCATCTGGTCGGGGAATGGAGCGATCGGCTATGGGGGTAGGGTGCGGTACGACGCCTCGCTCTCGTCGATGCTCTTTGCTCACTCTATGCAGTATATGGCGCTGCTATCGGGAGGCAATCAGACGGAGCGTGCCCGGGATGATGCACTCAACCTGATCGTGAGAGGGGATCCGCCTTCTGCTCTTGCGGAGCGAGTGATCGGCGAGACCTCTGCATCCGCGCCCCCGATCGATCGTGAGCTCTACCTCCGTCCTCTAGACCTCTCCGTCTCCGGGTCGGTTCTCCGCGCCCTCTCGGATGATCGGCAGCTTCGTGTGCAGGCACGCTACGGTCGTAGCTCTACCGGCTATGGTTATGCGATAGAGAGGCACTTCGCTGACGGAACGGTGATCAGCGAGGAGAGCAATCCCACCGCTCTCGTCCATCTGCCGGGCGTGGAGATCGAGTATCGGGACAATCAAGAGGGCTACTTCCTCAGTAATAGCTTCGTCCTTGGGGGAAAGATTTCTGAGGATCAACTGCCAACCGTGCTCGGTGGGGGTGGGGCCCACTTTGTGCAAAAGCAGTCTCGTGGTCTATCTCTCCTCGATGAGATTGCCTACAGCCGCCGTCGCGGGACCCGAAACCACCGTGTGGAGGGGCGGGTGAGTCTCGTGACGATTCCGGATCAGTGGATGGGCATCGGCTCGGCCGATGAGGTGTCGCTTCTGCAGTATGCCCAGGGGGGATCCATCGGGGCGAGTGCTACCTATACGCTCAGTGAGACAAGGGGGGCGCACAGGCTCTCCGGCACCTTGGGGCTGACCTACTCTGGTGATTATGTGGAAACCTATCAGGAGCGGGAGGGTGCCGAACGAACCGCACTGAATGACCTCGACGTGAGCACCACCTCCCTCGGGCTGTCGACAGGATACACCTATACTCGTCCGCGTGGACTTCGCTGCGTTTTAAATGCCACGCTGGCACTCTCGGGCAACTACCTCTCGCTCCGCAATAGCGGGGACCGACCTATCAAGCTCTCCCGTCCGCTCTTTACCATCAACCCCTCTCTTTCGGCAGACTTTGCGCTGAGTCCCTTCTCCGAGGTCAGCCTTGGCGCCAATTACAGCAGCGGCTATGGTGGCGCTGCCTCCTTCCTCTCCTCTCCGATCCGTACCGGACTGACGCAGACCACCACCGGCTCGGGAAGACTCTCAGAGAGCTCTATGATCAGTGTGACGGGGGACTACCGCTTCAGCCAGCCGATGAGGATGTGGTTTGTCCGGCTCAGCGGGGGCTACACCCGGATCCGGAGCAATACCCTCGCGACTCAGACGATAGAGGAGGACATGATAGGCACCGGTGCGCTGCAGACCGATAACACCTCTCACCTCTACAATGGTGACCTTACGGTGACGAAGCGCTTCCACGCCTATAAGACTGCCCTCCGGCTCTATACAGGCGTCTCCCGTGCTGACTATCGGGTGATGCAAAATGAGGTGCTCCTCCCCTACAGCTCCACTACGATGTATGTCACACCGGAGCTCTCTACCACGCCTATACGAGGGCTGGAGCTCTCCTACGCATACAACCTCAGTCGCACGATGATGGGCTTCGGCGGCTCCTCCGCTCAGCCGGTCATCTCCTACGGCCACCGCGCCGCTGTGAGTGTACCGCTACTGTGGGGTGTGGTCTGGAGGACAAATTGCCGGGTCACGACTTACACTGCATTTAAGGGACCGGACCGGACGTTCCCCCAGATCAGTACCGCGCTCTCGTATCGTCAGAAGTCATTCTCGGTCGACCTCCGCGTGCTCAATCTGCTCAACCACCAGTCCTACCGCTACCTCACCTTTGACACCGTCAATAGGTACGCCTATCGGTACGACCTTCGTCCGAGGACTATTCTCCTCTCTCTGCAGCTCTCCCTCTGACACGCGGACATATGGTGAAATAGACAGCCTGAGCGCTAAACAACCTTCTTCATCATCTTAAGGAAGAAGACCATACAGAAGAAAAGGATTGGTAGCCAATCACAACAAAGATCCTTGGTCCCTTTTCGGGGCCAAGGATCTTTGTCGAAAAGCCTAAGCTAATGAGTGCAGATATTACTTCTGGAGCTCTGCGAAGCAGTAGCTGTAGACAAATGAGGCGCTCTTGTCGATGATCGGGCACATCACCACATCGTTCTCGATGAAGGGCACCTCCTTACGGAATGCCTGGAAGAGCCTCTGCAGTCTCGGTGAGGTCCTCTCCTGATTGCCCTCGAGCTGTAGAGCCTGTGCAGCATTCAGTAGCTCGATGCCAAGGATAGCGTAGAGGTTGTCCAGGAGAGGAAGCATCTTCGTGGCAGCATTGGCACCCATCGAGACGTGATCCTCCTGACCATTGGAGCTGACGATGCTGTCGGAGGAGGCCGCAAAGCAGTACATCTTATTGCGGCTGACCATAGCAGCAGCAGCGTACTGAGCGATCATAAAGCCTGAGTTGAGACCCGGATTGGCCACCAAGAACTCCGGCAGACCCTTAAGACCAAGGATCAACTGGGCGGTACGACGCTCAGAGATATTACCCAGTTCAGCCATAGCGACTGCCAAGAAGTCCATCACGAGGGCGATAGGCTGACCATGGAAGTTGCCACCGCTGACGATCAGATCGTCATCAGGGAAGATCGTGGGGTTGTCGGTGACAGAGTTGATCTCACGTGTGATCACCTCAGAGACATAGGTGAAGGAGTCCCACGAAGCTCCGTGTACCTGCGGAATGCAGCGGAAAGAGTAGGGGTCCTGTACCTGCGGCTTTGCCTTCTGCTGGAGGGCGCTCTCCTCAAGGAGAGTCCGCATCTGGCGAGACACCTCTGCCTGTCCGGGATGAGGACGAACCTCATGGAGCTGAGGGATGAATGGCGCCTGTAGGCCATCGAAAGCCTCAAGTGACACCGCACCGATCGCTGTAGACGCATAGAGGGCGCGACGACACATAATGAGGGCGTACACGGCATGGGCGTTCATAAACTGAGTGCCATTGAGCAGCGCCAGACCCTCCTTGCTCTTGAGGGTGATGGTCTTAATGCCAGCGTCCTCAAAGGCCTTGTGCGAGCAGACCTTCTCACCCTTGTAGTACACCTCTCCCTCGCCGATCAGCGGGAGAAAGAGCTTGGCGAGAGGTGCTAAGTCGCCCGAAGCACCGAGGGAGCCCTTATCGTAGACGATCGGGGTGATGTCGTGATTGAGCATATCGATGATGCACTGGACCGTAGCCACCTGCACACCACTATTACCCAGCGAGAGGGCGTGTGCCTTGAGGAGTAGCATGATCTTCACGATCGGAAGTGGCACCTCCTCCCCGTAGCTGCAGGAGTGACTCTTCACGAGATTCTCCTGTAGAGCGGTCAGGTCATCGGATGGGATGCTGATGTTGCAGAGTGATCCAAAGCCGGTGGTGATGCCGTAGAGAGGGCGTCCGGCGGTCTTCACCTTCTCATCCAAATAGTCGCGACACTTCTGGATACGCTGCTTAGCAACGTCTGAGAGCTTGTACTCGACGGACTCGGCTGTGATGAGTCGCTCGATCTCCTCGATGGTGATGTCCTTCTCACCGACTGAGTAAGTGAGATGCTCCTTGGTGCAGTAGGGGACTGATTTTAGTTTCATAAAGTTCGTGGTGTGGTTAGAGATTCTGATAGACGTGAGTCAGGATCTTCTGCTCTGTCTCATTGACCTTTCTCTCAAGCTCGGCAGCGCGGTCGGCATGCTCCTTGACAAAAGTCTCATCCTTGATCGATCCGAGGTTGATACGGACGTTGAGGAGTGCACCGATCACCGCATAGCGGCAGGCCATCATGGCGCAGCAGGCATCCGTGATAGAGTTTTGATTACCCTTCATGATCACCTTCTCGATCAGAGGCATCAGCTCAGCTGCTTTCTCGGCAACCCTCATCGGCACGTCGGCAGCGATCTTAGTGCCTCGCTGGATCTCAGCGGAGCGTGCTTCCTTCTCCTCCTCGGTCTCCTTGGGCCACTTGAAGGCTGCAAAGACGACATTGAAGGCATCGCTATCCTTGTCGACAGCCTCGAGTAGCTCCTTCTGTATCTCAGAGACGCGAGAGACGATCTCGCGCATCTCCTCCTCGACATCGGCATACTTCTTCTTGCCTATGGTGAGGTTGCCCACCATAGAGGTGAGAGCAGCAGCGATGGCACCATTGAGGGCTGAGACACTGCCTCCACCGGGTGCGGGAGAGTCACTGGCCAGCTCATCAATGAAGCCGGCAACGGTCATATCTATTAGTTTCATTATAAATGCGGTCGGTTAGTTGTGGTAAGGGATCCCACCCTTGACAGTGGTCTCCACGATATTCATCCCAAAGTGATAGGATAAGAACTTGTATGAGGGGTAGCGTAGGATCACTATATCGCCTGCCTTGCCCTCCTCGATCGACCCGATCTCATCCTGCAGTCCCAGAGCGGTCGCTGCATTGATGGTCAGGGCTGTGACCGCCTCCTCGACACTCATATGCATATAGATGGTTGCGAGGGCGATCATCAGCGGTATAGAGCAGGAGAAACAGCTACCGGGATTGAGATCAGAGGCGAGAGCGACAGCGCAGCCTGCATCAATCATCTTGCGTGCAGGGGCATAGTCGTCCATGAGAGAGAAAGCGGTCAGCGGCAGTAGCGTAGACACAGTATGACTCTTCGCCATCTTGTCAATGTCCTTGTCGGAGATCTTGAGGAGGTGGTCTGCCGAGAGGCAACCGAGGTCAGCCGCCAAGCCGGCGCCCCCGAGAGGATAGATCTCGTCCGCATGCATCTTCGTCGCAAAGCCCATATCTCGTGCCGCTGTCAGCAGGCGACGGGACTGCTCGAGGTCGAAGACATTCTTCTCCGTGAAGATGTCCACATTGCGAGCCAGCCCTCTCTCCTTTACGAGCGGGAGCATCTCTCGTATGATGAAGTCGATATATCCATCCGGGTCACCCTGATACTCGGGTGCAATGTCGTGAGCACCGAGGTAGGTGCTGATGACATCGATCGGCTGCATCTCATCCAGCCTCTTGGCCACCTCGAGCTGACGGAGCTCTGTCTCCTTATCGAGACCATACCCACTCTTGGCCTCCATCGTGGTGACACCCATGCGGAGCATAGAGCGCAGGTGAAGCAGTGCCGCCTCGGTCAGTTCCTCTGCAGTAGCCTCCCGAGTGGCTGTGGTGGTGGCTGCGATGCCACCTCCCTTCTCCATTATGCTCATATAGCTCTCGCCCGCGAGGCGCCACTGAAACTCATCCTCACGGAAGCCTCCGAAGACTAAGTGGGTATGTGAGTCCACAAGTCCCGGCAGGACACTATGCCCCTTAGCATCGACTCTCTCCACTCCTGACTCCACAGTGGGGCAGTCGGCAGAGGGACCTGCATAGGCGATCTTACCATCACGGATCAGTACCGAGGCCGGTCCGGTTAGCACCCGGATGTCTCGCATCGCCTCTCTACCCCTCCGGGTAGTGCCGGCGACGGTGACCAGCTCACCGATGTTTTCGATAAGGAGATCTCCCCTCCTCTTGTTGTTCCCCATCATCGGCTTACTTTCCTTGCTGCTTGGCGAGCTTATACTCGAGCACCTGGTCCATCTGGAAGTTCTCCACCTGGAGGAAGTCCACAGCTTGCTTTGCCATCTCCTCGAGGTCCATCTCGCCCTCAGTGATCTCCTCCTTGTGGAGGTAGTAGGCGAGGGTCTCCCGGAGTGCCTCCTCAGGGATCATACCGATGATCTCAGAGCCGACGATCTTGGCGCCATAGCGCTTCGCCTCCATGCGGACCATCTCATGAGCGCGATAGATAGCTGTCTTCTTGTAGTTGGTCAGGTTCATCGACACCTGAGACTGATGACGCTCTGTCAGGTCGACACCCATACCCTTGCAGAAGTGTAGTCCTCCACCGATGTGACGAACTCGCTTAGCGATGGCGGTAGCATGGTCGACATTCGGGTCGTCGAGATTGACATTATAGGCAACGAGGAACATACGAGCACCCACAGCCACGACGCCGGCAGTGGGGTGAATGTCAGACGGACCAAAGTCCGGGTGCCACTCAGGCTCGTGGATCTTCTCCTTCATGCCCTCAAATTGTCCCTTGCGGATCTTGGCAAGGTTCTGCCGCTCAGGAGTAGTGGCGGAGTCTTCATAGAGAAATACAGGGATGCCGATCTCCTCACCGATGATCTTACCGACCTCCTTGGAGAGCTCGATAGCCTCCTCCTGAGTTACGCCCTTGACAGGGACGAAGGGGATCACATCGACAGCTCCCATACGGGGGTGCTGACCGGTGTGGTGATTGAGGTCGATCTTCTTGACTGCGATCTTGACAGCCTCGATGACTGAGGTCTTGAGTGCCTCGGGCTCGCCGACAAGCGTCACGACCATACGATTGTGGTCCTCATCATGACTCCAGTCGAGGAGGGTCATCCCCTCAGTGTGCTTGAAAGGCTCGAGGATTGCCTCCATCACCTCCATATTGCGTCCCTCACTAAAGTTGGGGACACACTCCATTATCTTTTTCATTGTAAGTATGTAGCTTGTTATTAATTGTTTCTTTGTAAAAAGTGAACCCTCACTTAATCAGGTCGTTGATGAGCTGATCATCCACCAGCTCGGGCATAGTGATGTGGTAGTAGTCGGAGTGGGACTCATTGAACTCCTTCGCCGTGCTCATGGCATTATCATTACGAGCCCACGAGCGACGAGCCACACCATTGATCACATCCCAGGTCATCGCAGACTTGATGATCTGATCGGTCTGCTCGGAGCCGTCGAGGAGGAGGCTAAAGCCACCATTGACTGACTTACCGATGCCGACGCCTCCACCATTGTGGAGAGTCACCATACTCATACCTCGAGCACAGTTACCGGCAAAGCAATTGACTGCCATATCCGCCATGACGTTACTTCCGTCGTAGATATTGGAGGTCTCGCGGAAGGGTGAGTCAGTACCGCTCACATCGTGGTGGTCACGACCCAGCATGACGGGTCCGATCTTACCCTCACGAACCATTTCGTTGAATTTCAGTGCGATCCGCACCCGGCCTTCGCAGTCCTGGTAGAGGATACGTGCCTGTGTACCGACGACAAGTCCATTCTTCTCCGCATCGCGGATCCAGACATAATTGTCCCTGTCCTGATAGCGTCTATTGGGGTCGATGCAGTCCATAGCCGCATGGTCAGTAGCTCTCAGGTCCTCCGGCTTGCCACTCAGGCAGACCCAGCGGAATGGACCGTAGCCAAAGTCAAAAAGCAGCGGACCCATAATATCCTCCACGTAGGATGGCCAGATAAAGCCTTCCTTGTCGTCTACTCCATTCTTGGAGATCTCCTTGACACCGGCGTCAAAGACCGCCTTCATAAAGGAGTTGCCGTAGTCAAAGAAGTAGGTACCTCTTGATACGAGTGTCTTGATCGCCTTGAAGTGACGCTTCAGCGTGAGGTCGACAGCGCGCTTGAATTCCTCCCGATCCTTCTCGAGCATTTCGGTACGCTTATCGAAGTCAAGTGTCACCGGACAGTAGCCACCGATATAGACAGCGTGGCAGCTGGTCTGGTCGGAGAGGAGGTCGATATGGATATTCTTCACGACTGCATACTCCAGCAGGTCGACGATGTTTCCGTGGTAAGCGATAGAGGTAGGCTTCTTGCTCTTCATACCCTCAGCGGCCATCTCAAAGGCCTCCTCCTTGGTCTCCGCAACCATCTGTACCCAGCCCTGCTCTAGGCGCTGACCGATACGGGAGGCGTCTACCTCCGCCACGATGGAGACGGCACCGGCAATGTCAGCCGCCTTGGGCTGAGCACCACTCATGCCGCCGAGACCGGAGGAGACGAAGAGACGTCCGGCGAGGTTGCCCTCCTCCGGGATGCCGAGCTTCAGGCGACCGGCGTTGAGCAGGGTATTAAAAGTACCGTGGACGATCCCCTGCGGACCGATGTACATCCAGCCTCCGGCTGTCATCTGACCATAGTTGGCGACACCCATTTCGGCAGCTACCTCCCAGTCGTCCTGGTTATTGTACTCGCCGATCATCATAGAGCTGGTCTCGATGACGCGGGGAGCGTCCTCACGGCTCTCGAAGACTCCCAGCGGATGACCACTGTGAAGCACGAGGGTCTGGCGCTTAGTCAGGTGCTGGAGATAGTGCATGACGATGCGATACTGCATCCAATTCTGGAAGACCTGACCCATCTCGCCGTAGGTAACCAGCTCATAGGGGTAGAGGGCGATGTCGAAGCAGAGGTTGTTGTCGATCATCACCTGAAGTCCCTTGCCGGCGAGGCACTTACCCTCGTAGTCATCGATCGCCTTGGCAGAGAGGTTGCCGGTCGGGCGGAAGCGATATCCGTAGATGCGACCTCTCTCCTCCAGCTCCTTGAGGAACTCAGGAGCAAGCTCCTTATGGACTGTCTCTTATACACATCTGACGCTGCCGACGAAACCGTATGGGTGTAGATC
>CAMXXM010000004.1 GCA_947253195.1 uncultured Porphyromonas sp. | reverse complement strand
GATTAGAATAACGGTCTCGTGGGCTCGGAGATGTGTATAAGAGACAGATGATGATCACTCCTTTCATTGCCCAATTGGAGGCGAAGGGAAAGGATGAGATCCTGATGAAAATGGTTCCCACGACCCACTATGTGGATGAGGAGGATCCGATCAAGGTTTCTTTTGATCGCAATTTTTCTGCCCCCGTGGCGCGGGTCTTTGATGTGAAGGCGAAGACGGATCACTCGAGGGTGATCAATGTCACGTCGCTATTCCTCGATGGGGAGTCCCTCTTTGAGAGCGAGGATCCACTTTCTCCGCCTCTCGGTGGATCTGTGGGCGGGGGGTCGTACATTACCGGGGTGCGCTCCTTTGAGCGGAATGTGGAGGTGAAGAGTGTCGCTGCGTATGGGAGCGGCAGGCACTTCACCACGATAGAGATCCATCGGTCGATGGTTCTACTGCCCGATCGTCCGATGAGATCCCGCCGAGCAGACAGCAGGGTCGGGTACTTCTCCTCCGGCAGAAGCCACTACTCCTCCGATAAGGATCGTATCGAGCGGTATGAGATCATCCACCGCTGGAGACTGGAGCCGTCGGATAGTATCGCTTATGCTCGTGGTGAGGTGGTCGATCCGGTGGAGCCGATCACCTTCTACGTCGACACCGCTTTCCCTCCCAAGTGGCGTCAGGCTATCTTGGACGGCATATGCGACTGGGAGAGCGCCTTCCGGGCAGCAGGCTTCAGCAATGCCATCCGTGCCAGGATGTACCCTACCAAGGAGGAGATGCCGGACTTTGATCCCGATGATCTGCGCTTCTCTTGCGTCAAGTATGCCACCTCCCATGTCGCCAATGCGATGGGCCCCTCCTATGTCGATCCGCGGAGTGGGGAGATCCTCTGTGCGGATGTGATCTGGTATCACAATATCACCTCTCTGCTCTACTACTGGCGGCTGGTCCAGACCGGTGCCGTAGACCCTCGGGTGCGTGCGGATAAGCTGCCGGACAGCCTGATGTGCGAGGCGATGAGGTATGTGGCGGCTCACGAGGTGGGGCATACGCTGGGGCTGGAGCACAATATGGGCGCCTCCTCAGCGTACACGGTGGAGCAATTGAGGGATCCCACCTTTACCCAAAAGTATGGCACCACACCATCGATCATGGACTATGCGCGCTTCAATTATGTCGCACAGCCCGGTGACTTGGAGCGAGGCGTGCGCCTGGTGCCTCCGCTCCTCGGTCCCTATGACATCTACACCATCGAGTGGGGCTATCGTCGCTATCCTCAGGAGCGTGAGGCGAAGGCTCTCGCTGCACTGATCAAGAGCCATGCCGGGGACCGAAAGTATATGTACGGTCCGCAGCAGGATATGACTGTCGACCCCACAGCTCAGACGGAGGATCTCTCCGGTGATCAGATCGCTGCCAATACGCTCGGGGTGAAGAACCTGAGGTACATCACTCAGCACTTCGAGGAGTGGCTCGGGGAGCCCGGCAAGTCCTCTGAGGACCTTAGGGCGGTCTATGATGCTATCCTTGAGCAGATGCTTCGCTACCTCCGTCACGTCACGCCTATAGTGGGTGGGCGGATCTACTACGATGAGCGTCAGGGAGAGGGGCGGATGCCGCTTACCTATCTGCCTAAAGAGCGTCAGCAGGAAGCGCTGCGGTGGACCTTCGGTCAGCTGAGAGGGATGAGGGAGTGGCTCTTCACGCCCTACTTAGCGCAGCGCTTCGATCGCTCAAATAGCTATAACCCCTATAAGAGTGAGCCCTTCTTCTTCTCCCTTGTCCTCAATGACCTCACCATAGGCTATCGGCTGAAGGGGATCATTGATGGCAGTGAGGCTCCCAAGGGCGGCTCCGACTATACCATCGAGGCATATCTCAGTGACTACGTGGGTGAGCTGCTCCGAGAGGGGGCTGGTGGTCGCGCGCTGAGTCGCTCGGAGCAGAGCCTTCAGCGTACGGCGATAGAGATGCTGACCGGCTACGTCGAGTCCTCGGATCACTTCGGTGTAGATCATCTTGCCGCTGCAGAGCCCTCGAGGGCAGACTCTCTCCCGTGGGAGACCTCTGCCGCTCGGTATAATTCGATGACCCCATTTGTCAAGAGTGAAGAGGTCGCCCCCTATATCCGTGTCGCCCTCGCCCGGATCCGCTCTGCATACCGCCTCCGTGCCTCCCAGACAACGGATGCGGTCACAAGAGCCTACTACGCCGGCTGGGAGGTGGCTCTCTCTCGACTCCTCGACAAGAAATAGCCTTATGAAGGAGGATAAAGTCAGGGGTCACTTGGCGATGCTGATGGCGACCATAGCCTTTGGGCTCAATGGTCCCTTCTCCAATGCCCTCCTCATCGACGGCACTCTGTCGCCGTGGCTCCATATGGCGTGCCGCTTCGGGACAGCGTGCATCCTCTTTTGGCTCGCCTCTCTCGTGGTGCCTGCGGGGCGTCGTGTGAAGGCTCGTGATGCTTGGCTCCTCATCGGGGCATCTCTCACGGGCGTGCTGGGCAATCAGGGACTCTTCGCCTTTGCCATCTCCATGACCACACCGCTACGACAGTCGCTGATGACAACGATGGGGCCGATCTTTACAATGCTGCTGGCTGCACTCTTCCTCAAGGAGCCGGTGACTTGGAAGAAGGTCCTCGGTGTCCTTGTCGGGCTGAGTGGGGTGCTGCTCCTGATGCTCACCAAGGGCGGTGACGCCGGCAGCGGCACGCGTGCGATCGTAGGGCAGTTGATCGCTCTGCTCGCCACCTTTAGCTACACCCTTTACCTGACCGTATTCAAACGGCTGATCGATAAGTACTCTCCGCTGGAGCTGATGAAGTGGCTCTTCCTCATCTCCTTCTTGATCGTGCTGCCCTTCAGCATTGGTCCCGCCATGGAGATGCCCTGGGGGGAGATGGATGGCACCTTTTACTTCCAACTCGGCTTCATCGTCCTCGCCGCCACTGTGCTTGCTTATCTGATGGTCCCATATGCGCAGAGGCGTCTCCGCCCGACGGTGATTGCGGTATATAACTATGGCAACCCTGTCATCGCCACGACTGCCGGATTGATGATGGGGCTGGAGACCTTCACGGTCGCCAAGATGGTTGCCGGTGTGCTGGTGATCCTCGGTGTCGTCATCGTGACGCAGAGTAAGTCTCGCCAAGATCTTAAGCGGAGACGGTAGCTCGTCCTGCTCGGGGGCTGTGGAAAAAGTGCACATTTGGGGAAATAGAAACGTAAGAGACGAACGATATGACTAAGACTGAGGAATTGGTGGCAAAGCAGAGGGAGTACTTCCGGTCGGGAGTGACCCTGCCCTGTCGCTTTCGCTGTGAGATGCTGACCCGCCTGTATCACGCGATCCGGATGAGTGAGTCAGAGATTGAGGCTGCGCTACAGGCGGACCTGGGGAAGAACCGCTTCGAGGCTTATATGACGGAAGTCGGTTTTGCCCTGAGTGAGATCAGTTACCTGCGGCGACACCTCTCCCGGATGATGCGCCCACGGAGGGTCTGCACCGACCTCTCCAATCTCCCCGGTCGGAGTAGGATCGTCCCGGAGCCGTACGGCAATGTGCTGGTGATGAGTCCGTGGAATTACCCATTCCAGCTGAGTATCTCGCCTCTCGCCGGCGCTATCGCTGCGGGAAATACGGTGGTACTCAAGCCCTCCAATTACTCTTTAAATACCTCCCGGCTGCTCAGCCGACTCATCCGAGAGACCTTTCCTCCCGAGTATGTCACTGTGGTGGAGGGCGATCGGTATGTCAATCAGGATCTGCTGGATGCCCACTTTGACTACATCTTCTTCACCGGTTCGACCCGTGTAGGTCGGGTGGTGATGGAGAAGGCAGCGGCTCACCTGACTCCCGTCTCGCTCGAGCTGGGAGGAAAGAGCCCCTGCATCATCGACCCGACGGCTAAGCTTGACCTTGCGGCTCGGCGCATTGCTTGGGGGAAGTGCCTCAATAGCGGTCAGACCTGTGTCGCTCCGGACTATGCACTGGTCCATCGCTCTGTCGCAGAGCCCTTCATCAGCGCTCTGAAGCGCGCCTTCATCAGGCAGGTGGGCGAGCATGCGGAGCTTAGTCCGGACTATCCGCGGATCATCAATCGCAAGAAGTTTGACCGCCTCCGCGATATGATCGCTGTGTCTGATGTCCTCTGGGGTGGGGCAGTGTCGGAAGAGACCCTCAGGGTCGCCCCCTGCATCGTTCGGGGGGACTGGGACTGTGCTGCGATGGAGGAGGAGATCTTTGGACCTATCTTCCCGATACTGATCTACGACAGTCTCGACGAGGTGATCCGTGAGGTCACGGATCGTCCCCGCCCTCTGGCACTCTATCTCTTTACCGAGGATCGAAGGGTTGAGCGAGAGGTGATCTCACGCATCCCCTTCGGTGGGGGCTGCGTCAATGATACGGTGATGCACCTCGCCTCGTCTCAGATGCCCTTTGGGGGCGTGGGAGAGAGCGGTATGGGTGGCTACCATGGGCGCTTCTCCTTCGAGACCTTCTCTCACCAGAAGAGCATCCTCCACAAGGCTACTTGGCTGGATCTGCCGGTTCGCTATGGTCGAAATATCAAGCGGGATCTGCGGCTGGTGCGGCTGGTGCGGCTGGTGCGGCTGGTGCGGCTGATGCGGCTGATGTTGCGGTAGTCTGACTTTTTGTCAGACCACTATTTTGGGTACCTTTGGACTTGACAAAGAGTGACCCTATTATGAATAATAGCATACCCAAGGAGGAGATCCGCCGTGCTAAGCAGCGGCAGCAGATCGTCGGCGACTGCCCGGCGCTCAATCGCGCTGTCGAGGTGGCTCTCCTCATTGCTCCGACTGATGTCAGCGTCCTCGTGGGTGGGGAGAGCGGTGTCGGGAAGGAGGCGTTCCCCAAGATCATCCACCAAAATAGCCTCCGCAAGCATGGACCCTATGTGGCGGTCAATTGTGGAGCGATTCCTGAGGGGACGATAGACTCCGAGCTCTTTGGGCACAAGAAAGGCTCCTTTACCGATGCGGTGACGGAGCGTCAGGGCTACTTCGAGGTGGCCGATGGGGGGACGATCTTCCTCGATGAGGTGGGCGAGTTACCTATGGCGACCCAGGCGCGTCTCTTGCGGGTGCTGGAGAGTGGCGAATTCATGAAAGTAGGCTCATCCGATGTCCAGCGCACTGATATCCGCATCGTGGCGGCGACGAATGTCAACCTCCAGGAGGCGGTCAAGCGGGGCGACTTCCGTCAGGATCTGCTCTATCGACTCAATACCGTCACGATCGACCTGCCACCCCTCCGGGATAGGGGTCGCGATGTGATCCTGCTCTTCAAGAAATTTGCTGCCGACTTTGCCGACAAGTATCATATGCCACCGATCCGTCTTGAGGAGGCGGCGGAGCAGCTCCTGCTGAGCTACGACTGGCCGGGGAATATCCGCCAACTGCGCAACGTGGTGGAGCGTCTCAGCGTGATCGCCCCGGATCGGATGATCAGCCGCGAGGTGCTGCAGGACAATCTCCCCCGTAATGCCGAGGTGCGTCATCCTGCTCTGATCTCCCCGGCGATAGGCTATGAGTCGATGATGGATGAGCCGGCCGGGAGCAGTGCCGGGATGGGGGCCATTATGTCGATGCTTCGGGATGTGAAGGGGAGCGTCGGAGAGCTGACACAGCTCTTCTACCGCTTCCTCCAGACACAGGTCCGTCGTGAGCCCATTGGCAGCCTGATGATGCCCGACCGGACTGCGGAGGTACCGGTGCAGGACTTGACTCATCCCTCTTCTCCCTCCTCGTCCCCGTCTCAGGAGGTTCGGGGTGGCGACCTGCAGGCAGACTTCGAGGAGCTGACCAGCACTGAGGGCAAGATGCTCACTCTCGAGGAGATGAGCCAGAGGTATATCGACTTTGTCCTCGAGAAGAATAAGGGCTCTCGCAAGCAGACGGCAGAGGACCTTGACATCTCTGAGCGCACGCTCTACCGCAAGCTCAATAAGCAGTGATGAAAAAGTCTATCCTCATATCGCTCCTCCTCATGCTCCTCCTCGCGGGCTGCTCCATCAAGTACTCGCTCAATGGTGCCAGCATCGACTACACGAAGATCAAGACGGTCTCCATCACAGACTTCCAGAACCTCGCTCCTACCGTCTATCCACCCCTTGCGCAGCGCTTCACTGAGGACCTCAAGGATCGCTTCCAGAGACAGACGCGCCTGCGTGACATGCCGACTAATGGCGACCTGAGCATCGAGGGAGAGATCGTCGGCTACGACCTCTCGGCGGAGGCGGTCCAAGAGAATGCCTTTGCCGCCAAGACTCGACTCACCCTCCGGATCAACGTCCGCTTTACGAATAAGGTGAATGAGGAGGAGAATTTTGAGCGAGAGTTTACCTCCTTCGGTACCTTCGACAGCTCGCAGATGTTTGTCGATGTGCAGGATCAGCTCTGCCAGGAGCTGACCAAGGATATCATCAATCAGATTTTCAATGCTACCGTGGAGAATTGGTAGCCCCTAGATAAAGCCCGACACTATGACCTACGACGATCTCTCCCGTGCCCTTGCCGACCCGATGACGCTGACGGCGTACCACCTCGATGATCTCCTCGAGCTGAGTCGGCAGTACCCCTACTGCGAGGCACTCCATCGGCTGCTCCTCATCGACCTCTACCGTAGCGAGGATGTTCGCTTCCCCGCAGAGCTGAAGTACCGACTGATGTACCTGCACGATCCTTTTTCCCTCCTCTTGGCACTGGATGCCACCTCGGGAGGGCCGCAGTCCCACTCTTACGACCTGATCGATCGCTTTGTCCGGAGCTATCATCCTGAGGAGTCTGCTGTCTCCGATGAGTCACCGACTAAGACCGAGCGGACGAGGCGGGAGACTGAGGCTCAGATCGTCCAAGACTTCCTCGACGAGGGTCCCGAGGCGGAGAAGATCCGCATCCGTCCCGACAGCAAGGAGGATGATGTGACCCTCCCTCCCGAGGACGAGGACAATGGTTCTCTGCCGGGCGAGGAGCTCTTCACAGAGAAGTTGGCGATGATGTACGCTTCGCAGGAGCGGTACACCGAGGCTATGACGATCCTTAAGGCCTTGAATTTGAAATATCCGGAAAAAAGTGGTTACTTTGCCGAGCGAATTGGTCAGCTTGAGCAACGTCGCAAGGGGCTCGTGGCGGACTGATCTATTTTGGATATAATAAGATCTGGGGTATGAACCCCTATGTACTAGTAAGTTAAAGAGGAAAATGTTTACGTTCCTTAATATTCTGGGCGTTCTTGCAGCTATCCTGCTGATCTTCGTGGTTACCATCCAGGACAGCAAGGGAGGCGGTCTAGCCAGTGGCTTCTCCAGCGCCAATAATGTGATGGGTGTCCGTCGCTCCACAGATATGATCGAGAAGGTCACTTGGTGGCTCGCCGGCATCATGTGCCTGCTCTGCGTCGTGGGAGCCAAGTGGACCCCCACCGTCCAGCGTGCCATCAATAAGCAGGAGAGTGTCATCAACGACTATGTCGACAAGGCCACTATCCCTGCTCCTGCTGACGCACAGCCCTTCGGAGGCAACGCCGTAACACCTGCAGAGGCACCCGCTGCACCCGCAGAGGCACCCGCTACACCTGCCGAGCCTGCTACTCCCGCAGAGTAAGCGCCTTGGGCGGTGACACCACTCCTGAGTAGCTCGAGAGAGTGATCAGAAGGTCTGATTCAGCAGATTATCCGGTTGGAGGATTGCTATTTTGCCTAAAGAGTGGTACCTTTGCACCCTGAAACTTAAGTACACGAATACAATAATATAGAGACAAGATATTATGTCACGAGTATGTCAACTGACCGGCAAAAAGGCGATCAAGGGCAACAGCGTGTCTCACTCTCACCGCAGTGAGAGGAGGACATTCAATGCCAACCTTTTTAACCGCAAGTTTTACTGGCCCGAGGAGGACTGCTGGGTACACCTACGTGTCTCCGCCAAGGGTCTCCGCCTGATCAACAAGGTGGGTCTGGATGCAGCGCTTCGTAGTGCCGCATCGAAGGGATATCTGGACGACTTCATCATTACCGATAAGGCCTGATACTCTACGAGAGGATTTTGGACCACTACCCCTCACTTGTGATGCTGCGTGAGGCACTGTCCGTGAGAGTCCTTCCCTGATTTTTTGTAACCGCATAGATAGATCAATCACGATATGGCCAAGAGAAAGAAAGCCAAGAAAGCTAAAGGGAACCGTGTCCAGGTGATCCTGGAGTGCACGGAGATGAAAGAGAGTGGTCTGCCCGGTACATCACGCTACATCACCACGAAGAATAAGCGTAATACCACCGAGCGCCTTGAGCTGATGAAGTACAATCCCATCCTCAAGCGTATGACCCTACACAAGGAGATTAAGTAATCCTCAGATCGACTAGTACATTATGGCAAAGAAAGCGATATCAACCCTCCATGCCAGTGACGGCCGTACTTACTCCAAGGTAGTGAAGATGGTAAAGTCCCCCAAGACGGGTGCTTATGTCTTCTCGGAGCAGATGGTCCCCAACGAGATGGTTCAGGAGGTCCTTAAGGCAAAGTGACTTAGTGCTGACCCTCAGTCAGCCTATAGATAAAACAGAGAGCACCGACAGAGAGTTTTCTCCGTCGGTGCTCTTCTTTTTTTGCTGGGATGCCGGCGTCAGAGGTCTATGGTCAGGCCGTCGTAGGCGGGGGCGATGCCGGGAGGGCAGAGGGCACAGATCTCCTCGTGAGTACCGAAGTCGTGGTCAATGTGGGTGAGGTAGGTCTGCTCCGGACCGATGCGGCGGATCACCTGCAGTGCCTCATCAAAGCTCAGGTGCGATGGATGCTCGCGGATCCGGAGAGCGTTGATCACCAATGTGCGGACGCCCCGGAGGATCTCGTAGCTCTCCTCGGGCAGGGTCTTGCAGTCGGTGATGTAGGCGAGGTCTCCGATGCGGTAGCCGAGGATCGGGAGCTGACCGTGGAGCACGGTGAAGGGCAGCACATCCGCATAGCGCTCGTCTGCCACAGGCTCCCCGGGGGTGAGCGGGTGGAGCTCCAGCGTAGGCGAACCGGGGTACTTCTTTGGTCCGAAGGAGTAGGGCATCACCCGGTGAAGCGCATCGATCACTCGCGGTAGGGCAAAGATGGGGAAGGTGTGGTGGTGATTGGAGAAAGCCCTCACGTCATCCATCCCGCCTATGTGGTCGTAGTGCTCGTGCGTCACAAAGATCGCGTCCAGGTGATCCAGATCCTCACGAAGCCCCTGCTGCCGGAAGTCCGGCCCCACATCGATCATAATCAGTCGTCCGCCCGATCGAAGGAGGGCAGCGGAGCGCAGACGCTTGTCACGCGGATCGGTAGACCGGCAGACCGGACAGCGGCACCCGAGCTGTGGCACCCCGCGAGAGGTGCCGGTGCCGAGGAAGGTGAGCGTACTCTTATCCATATCTCTCTACTCCTCCATCATCTGATTGACCGAGCGCATCAGTATGCTTCGTACGTACCTCACCTCGGGGCGTATCTCTATGCCAAAGCGCTCATTCACCTTAGCGATGATCAGGTCAGCGAGCCGTCTGATGTCGGCTGACTCACCGTGGCTGTGGTTGATCAGCACGAGTGGCTGTTTGTCGTAGGTCCCCACCTTCTCATTTCGGTACCCCTTCATCCCCACCTGCTGGATCAGCCAGGCGGCGGGGATCTTGTGCCGGGTGCCGTCCTCGCTGTCGTAGTGCGGCACATCGGGGTAGTCGCTCTGTAGCTCCTCAAGTTTCTCCGTAGTGACGAAGGGGTTCATGAAGAATGATCCCGCATTGGGCAGATCGGCCGGGTCAGGGAGCTTGGACTGCCGAATGTCGATCACCTCCTCGGCGACACGGGCGGAGGTGAGGTGCTGCTCCTCTCTCAGACTGCTGAGCCCCTTGTACTCCAGCCGGGGCTTGGAGACCTTAGAGAGGGTTAGCTCGATTGCCGTGACGACGGCAGAGACCATACTCTCCTCCTTGAAGATCGAGTGGCGATAGCTGTACTTCGCCTCCGTAGCGGGGAGGTCGTGCGTGGCGCCGTCCCTCAGGTCGACATAGTGTATCGTGTCGAGTACGTCACAGATCTCAGCCCCGTAGGCACCGATGTTCTGCACCGCTGCGGCGCCGCTATCTCCGGGGATGAGGGCAAGGTTCTCAATACCCCACCAGCCCCTCTTCGTCGTCTCCATGACTAGCTCGTGCCATCTCTTCCCTGCCCCCACACGGAGCCGTACAGACTTGTCATCCTCTGAGACGATCGTGACGTCGGACCCGGTATAGCGGAGGACGGCGCCCTTGAAGTCGCCATTAAAGAGGAGGTTGCTCCCCCCTCCTATGGTGATGAAGGGCATGGTGCGGAAGTACTCGTCCCGAGCCAGTGTCCGGACATCCTCCTCACTCTCCAGGGTGATGAAGAAAGCGGCTCGGACATCGAGACCGAAGGTGTTATGCTCCTTAAGCGGTTGATCCTGCGTGATGCGCATAATTGTGGTGGTATTTACTTGCCGTGATAAAATGGACCACTGCTGTGATCCTCCTCAAAGGTACCCAAATTCTTCGCTGTTGATGCGCCTTGGGTGTTACCGATCCATAGGCGACACGCTTGGTAGGTCGACCTCCGGGCTCTGAGGGATTGGGATTGAGTGTAAAGTGTTACCTTTGCGGGACAATACTCCTTTTTTTGTCTGACAATATTACTTGCTTTTCGGGAATGGGTGTCCTAAGGATACGCAATAGGTGGGTCGCTATGCTGGCTCACACCGGTCTGGCAGTGGTGCTGATGACACTCTGCAGGCTGCTTTACTACTTCTTCAATAAGAGTCTCTTCAGCTTCATCGCGATGCCTCATCTGCTGACACTCCTCGCCGGAGGGCTTCACTACGATGTGGCAGTGATCCTCTATGGCTGTGTCATCTACTATCTGATGATGATAGTGGGGGCATTCCTGCCACCACGAGTGGAGCAGCGTCACTGGTGGCAGGTGGTGAGGGCGGTCGGCTTCCTTCTGCCGATGAGCCTGATGCTGGTGATGAATATCTGCGACACAGGCTACTATCCCTATATCCTGAGCCGTGCCTCGAGACACCTTTTCTACGAGTTTGGCGAGGAGGATATGGTTGGTCTTGCAGGAGGCTTCATGGTTCAGTTTTGGCCACTTACCTTGGCATTCTTCGCCCTGATGTCTCTGCTGGTCTACGGCTTTCTCCACTTCTCCTTCGCCCCTATAGTGGAGCAAAAAAGAAGTCCGCTGGTGCGCCGGATGGCCACTGCTATCTTCGCTGTCGGACTCATCGTGGTCGGGATGCGTGGCACCCTCCGATCCCATGAGAGTCCACTCAGTGAGGCGATAGCCGATAGATATATAGAGGACTATCGTGAGGTGGCACTGGTGCTGAATACCCCTTACTCGCTTTCCCGGAGTTCCGGTGCGCGCTTCGTCCGGTACCGGTTTTACGACCCGAACGAGCTTAGGCGGATCTTTGACCCCGTCTATCAGGCTGAGCCACTCGAGCCGGGAGATACCCTCTTCGGATCGTTGCGGGGATACAATGTGATGATCGTCCTGATGGAGAGTATGGGTCGGGAGTACATCGGTGCGCTCAATACGGAGATCCCCGGCTACGAGAGCTATACCCCGTTCCTCGACTCTCTCATCCCTCATACGCTCTACGCAAAGTACGGCTATGCCAATGGGAAGCGCTCCGTCGAGTCTTTCCCATCGATCTATGCGTCACTCCCAACCTTTGGCGCTACCTTCAATGACAAGGAGTTTCAGATGAATAGCTATCAGCAGTGTCACGCCTTCACATCGGGGCTGCCGCTGATGCTGAGGGACGAGGGGTATGACCTGAAGTTTTACCACGGCGATGAGCCGGGGGCGATGGGCTTCTATGACTTCCTCCACCGGATGGGGCTTGAGCGCCAGTACACGGCGGAGGACTTCCGTCAGGAGGTGCCGGATGCCGATCGGTACTTCATGAAGTCGTGGGGTGTCTTTGACGATCCCTTTGAGCAGGCGATGGCGCGGGACATGAAGCGCTCCCTCAGAGAGCCCTTCGGAGCCTTCTTCTTCTCACTCACCAATCACCACCCCTTCCAGCTCCCTCTGGGGTATGAGAAAAGGTATAAGCCGGGTACGCTCCCGATCCACCGCACAGCGCAGTATGCTGATGAGGCGCTGCGAGACTTCTTTGACGCCATCAAGGATGAGCCGTGGTACGACCATACGATCTTCGTCATCACGGGCGACCACACCAATCAGAGTGACCGTCCTGAGTACGACTGCCCAGCAGGCAGGTCGATGGTGCCGATCTGCTTCTATGTCCCCGACGGATCCCTCCGGGGTGAGATCTCCGATCGCGTTGTCCAGCATCTCGACATCTATCCCACACTGCTCTATCTGCTGGGGATCGATCGACCGATCTACTCCTATGGTCACAATGTCTTTGATGACCGGGTGGATCACTACGCGCTCAACAACTTCTTCGACCGGTACTTCCTCTTCACAAAGGAGCTGACCGTGGTGATGCGGCGAGACGGGGAGGTCTCTATTGAGGCTCCTCGCGCACCGGTGCAGACGGATCATCCCGACCCGACACTGCCGAGCGACTCCATCCGGGACCACTACAGCCACCTGCTGAGAGCGATTGCGCAGGACTATAGCGAGCGGCTCTTCTCCTCGGGCTTTGTGCTGACCGACCCTGACGCCCCCGCGGCGAGCGCACAGCATTAGCCCCCCCCCTCATAAGGCTGAAGTCTAATACCGATATTAGTGAATTCTACTATCGGTATTAGACTTCACTAATATCGGTATTAGGTGCCCGCTTGTAGTGGTGGGGGCTAATGCGCTTGCCCTGAGGTCGTGGTAGGGGTGGTGGATAGGTGGGCTAATTGTAGTATCTTTGTGATCAATGGTGTGGCATCGTTACCGGCTTCCCGGGAGCTGTCACCGCCCTGTCTTTTACCCTATTAAGAGTCTTGTATGAGCGAGATAGTAGAACCAGTAAAAAGCGGCGAGGAGAAGTCGCTCAACTTTATACAGCAGATCGTGGAGCGTGACCTCAGGGAGGGGCTCCACAACGGACGCATCCAGACGCGCTTCCCACCGGAGCCCAATGGCTACCTCCACATCGGTCACGCCAAGGCGGTTTGTATGGACTTCGGCATCGCCGAGAAGTATGGCGGTGTCTGCAACATTCGCTTCGATGACACCAATCCCGTCAAGGAGGATCAGGAGTATGTCGATGCGATCCTGCGGGATATTGAGTGGCTGGGCTTCCACTGGGGCAATGTCTACCACGCCAGTGACTACTTCGATAAGCTCTACGACTTTGCGGTCGACCTGATCAAGCGGGGACTTGCCTACGTCGATGAGCAGACGTCCGAGCAGATCGCTGCTCAGAAGGGGACGCTCACCGAGCCCGGGACAGCCAGCCCTTACCGGGATCGCCCGGTGGAAGAAAATCTCCGGCTCTTCGAGGAGATGCGTCATGGCAAACACGCCGAGGGGTCGATGACCCTCCGGGCCAAGATCGATATGGCGCACCCCAATCTCCTCTTCCGCGACCCGATCATCTACCGCATCATCAAGAAGCCGCATGCCCGCACCGGGACCGACTGGTCGGTCTACCCGATGTACGACTTTGCACATGGGCAGAGTGACTACTTCGAGGGAGTGACCCACTCGATCTGTACGCTCGAGTTTGTCCCCCACCGCCCACTTTACGATTACTTCATTGACCTCCTCAAGCCTGAGGATAGCGAGTATCGCCCGCGCCAGTATGAGTTTAATAGGCTCAATCTCACCCACACTGTGATGAGTAAGCGAAAGCTGCTGGAGCTGGTGCAGCGCGGTCTCGTCCACGGCTGGGATGATCCCCGGATGCCCACCCTCGTCGGTATGCGCCGGAGGGGCTACACCCCGCAGAGCATCCGAAACTTCATCGGGGCCATCGGCTACACGAAGTACGATGGCACCATCGAGGAGGAGCACCTGGAGCACTATGTGCGGGAGGATCTGAATAAGGTCGCCACCCGGGTCGCTGTGGTCCTCGATCCGATCAAGCTGGTGATCACCAATTACCCAGAGGGAGAGACGGAGGAGATGGAGTGCGTCAATAATCCGGAGGACCCGGATGCCGGCACCCACACGCAGACCTTTGGCCGAGAGCTCTGGATCGAGCGGGAGGACTTTATGGAGGATGCGCCCAAGAAGTACTTCCGTCTCACGCCCGGGCGCGAGACTCGGCTCCGCTCTGCCTACATTGTCACCTGCACCGGTTGCGAGAAGGACTCCACCGGACAGGTCACCACAGTCTATGCCGAGTACGACCCGGAGAGCAAGACCGGTGGCGCCACCGCCGATCGCAAGGTGAAGGGGACCATCCACTGGGTCTATGCAGCCGGTGCGCAGCCGGTCGAGGTCCGTATGTATGACCACCTCTTCTCTGCTGAGGATCCGATGGCGGAGGAGTGCGAGGATATCAGAGAGTTGATCAATCCTCAGAGTGAGACGATCCTTTACCCCTGCTATGCAGAGAAGTTTATCACGGAGGCTCAGGTGGAGGACCACTATCAATTTGTCCGCAAGGGCTACTTCACCAAGGACAAGGACAGCACAGACGAGCTGCCGGTATTCAATCAGACTGTCTCCCTCCGCGACTCGTGGAGGAAGATGGTCAGTAACGACAAAGCCAATAAGTAATAGGTCATGCTAATGAGTACGCAACCCCATACCCGGTCCCATCGGCGGCAGATCCTGAGTGCCCTCTGCCTGCTCTTCCTCGCTCCGCTCACGATGCTCGCCCAGAGCCGCAAGAATGTGGTGGATGAGGTGGCCTGGGTCGTGGGTGATGAGCCGATCCTGCTCTCCGATATTGAGCGACAGAGGATGTACTACGAGAGTATGGGGCAGCCCTTCCAGGGTGATCCGCGCTGCATTATCCCCGAGCAGATGGCGATCTCAAAGCTCTTCCTCAACCAAGCTAAGATCGACAGCATCGTGCCCAATCAGCAGATGATCAATGCCAACGTCAATCAGTGGCTGGAGCAGGTGACCAATCAGCTGGGGAGCAAGGAGAAGCTCGAGGAGTACCTCGGTCAGAAATACTCTCAGATACGGGAGGAACGCCGTAAGGTGGTGACTGAGCAGTACACCGTCATGCAGATGCAGCAGAAGATTGTCGGCGAGGTGATGGTCGCCCCGTCGGAGGTCAATCGCTTCTATGAGCAGATCAATAAGGACTCCCTGCCCTTTGTCCCCACGACGGTGGAGGTGCAGATACTCACCCTTCAGCCCAAGATCTCGGTCAAGGAGGTCGATGCGGTGAAGCAACGACTGGTCGACTTCACGGAGCAGATCAATAGCGGTAAGTCTGACTTTGAGACGCTGGCTCGCCTCTACTCCAAGGACAATGAGACCGCCCTCAGGGGTGGCGAGATCGGCTTTGTCGGTCGTGCGGAGCTGGAGCCGGAGTTTGCCAACGTCGCCTTTAGCCTCAATGACCCGAAGAAAGTGTCCCGCATCGTGGAGACGAAGCGCGGCTACCATATCATCCAGCTGATCGAGAAGCGGGGTGACCTGATCAACGTGCGGCACATTATGCTGAGTCCGGAGGTCAATCAGGAGGAGCTCCTCGCGACGAATAGCCAGATGGACTCCATCGCCGGCATCATCACGAGGGACAGTGTCCCCTTTGCCACCGCTGCACTCTACTACTCCTCGGATGAGGATACCCGGCTGAGTAATGGGCAGATGGTGAATACCAATCAGCAGAGCTCTCTCTTTGGCACCTCGCGCTTCCAGATGTCTGACCTGCCGCAGGAGATGTCATCGCTCGTTGCAGAGCTGAGTGAGGGCGAGATCACCAAGCCCTTTACCATGACGGATAAGAATAACCACCTCGTGGTGGCGATCGCCCGCCTAAAGAGCCGCAAGCCGGGTCACCGCGCTAATGTCGTCGACGACTATCAGGTGATCAAGGATATGGTGGAGGGGAAGAAGCGTGAGGAGCTGCTCGATGAGTGGATCCGCGAGAAGCAGAAAACCACTTACGTCAGCATTGCTCCCGCCTATCGTCAGTGTACCTTTCAGTACCCAGGCTGGGTGCTTCGTGAGGGTACGGAGAAGGAGTGAGCTTGTCCCAAAACTGCAAGAGTAGGCTCCTATGAACGAAGGTGACCATCGTTATCCCATTCTCATAGCTCTGGCACTGACGCTCCTGTCGGTGGCAGGGCTTCTGGCTACTCAGGCACGGTCATCGGCTCCGGGGACTGCCGGCTTGCTCTCCTCCCTACAGACGGCACCAGTTGACACGACCGGCAAGGAGCGGATCATCATAGAGCACGTGGATCTATGGCGCTTCGATAAGGAGGTCAATCCCGATGCGCAGATCCTGACGGGGAACGTTGTCTTCAAGCACGACAACGCACTGATGTACTGCGATAGCGCGCTCCTCTATAGGGAGACCAATCGCTTCGAGGCTTTTGGCAACGTCCACATCCACCAAGCTCAGGATACGGTCGACATTTACTGCAACTACTTGGACTACGACGGCTATACGAAGCTGGCACGCCTCCGAGAGCTGGTGCAGATGGAGCAGGGGGAGAATACCCTCCTCACCGACAGCCTGGACTACGACCGTATGTCGGGGATCGCCTACTACTTTGACTACGGTTCGGTCGCCGACAGCCTCAATGTGCTCTCGAGCGTCTATGCGGAGTACTCCACGGTGGATAAGACAGCGGTCTTCTACAACGACGTCGTACTGCAAAATGACAACTTCACCCTCTACTCCGATACGCTGCACTACGACACTAATACCAAGGTCGCTACCATACTCGGTCCCACCACGATCGAGGGCGACAGCGGTATCATCTACGCTACTCGTGGCATCTACCGGACGGAGGAGGACGTGGCGACACTCCTTGACCGGGCCGAGATCGTCTCCGGCAGCCGATGGATGACGGGTGACTCCCTCATCTACGATCGCCCAGCGCACTTTGCCGACCTCTATGGTAGTGTCATCCTCAGGGATACGGCTGAGAGAATGGAGCTGAGGGGCAATCATGTGATGTACAACGACTCCACAGAGTGCGGTGAGGCGATAGACCATGCCTACATCTACGAGTACTCAGACTCCGACCACCTCTTTACCGGCGCTGATCGGATGCAGCTGATCAAGGTCGACTCCGTCAATAATATCGCAAAGGGGATAGGCAACGTACGTACCTGGCGTAGGGACGCACAGGCAGTCGCCGACTCTATGGCCTTCCTCACTCGGGACTCGGTGATGAAGATGTATGGTCGCCCCTTCGTCTGGAGCGGTCTCTCACAGGTCACCGGAGACTCGATCCGCCTGTTTATGAAAAATGGTTCCGTCGAGCGTGCCCTGATCGGAGAGAATGCCTACATGTCCCAGCATCTGCGGAAAAAATACTATAATCAGATGCGAGGTCGGGATGTGGAGGCCTACTTCCATGAGGGCGAGATGGACTCCGTATGGACGCGGGGAAATGCGGAGACGATCTACTTCAGCGAGAATAAGGACTCCATCCAGACCGAGCAGACGCACACGCAGAGTAGCGAGATACTGATGCAACTGGAGAATCGCGAGGTGGTGCGGATCCTCCTCCTTGGTCAGACGAAGGGACGCACCAAGCCGATCTTCCTCGTCGAGGAGAGCGATCTGGTCTATCCCGACTTTGTCTGGTTCCCTGAGGGACGTCCGGTCGACTCTTTGGACATCTTCCGCCGCACCCCGACACCGGGTGAGGGTGGAGGCGACTTGGTGCCGCGCCCACCGACGACCGGTCTCTTACAGGACCTCCCGACGCCTAAGGAGGAGCAGCCACGGCAAGCGACACAGTCCACTCTCCCCTCTGACTCGCTCGTGACAGCGCTGACCGACTCGATCATACGGACGATGGCAGACACCACGGGCATCTCCATAGACTCGATCAGGGGTCATGTGATGGACTCCCTTGCTGTCTCCCTGCCTCAGGCGGGTCGTGAGATCCTGCAGGGTGCAGCCGACAGCACTCTCAGAGCCACCTTCGGGCAACGGCTAACCGACTTCCTCGATGGGCGACAGCGCCCCATCGAGGTGACCGACTCCCTCCGCCGCGTGGGTGCTGCTCAGCTTGACTCCCTCGGATTGATACCTAAGGCTGTGACCAATGAGGTAGAGACGAAGGCGCGTCAGGCGATTACGGGGTTCAAGAAGGAGCAACAAGCCACGATCCGCAAGGAGGACGAAGCGACACAACCTAAGAAGAAGTGACCATAGCATGGGATGGGGAAGTTTTTATAAGTCTAAGAAGCCAAGAGGATTCAGGTACACCTACCTCACCTTTGACCCTAAGAAGAAGGAGCTGGAGCGCAAGATCCGGCTCTCCAAGCATAGGGTCGACCCGGAGGCGAATCCCCTCACGGAGGAGGACTTGAAGGAAAACCTCAGAGGGCACTTCCGGCGCAACTCCGAGCGACTTGCCAAGTATGGCGACCCGGAGGACTTCTCGGAGAGCATCGGTAAGAAGAATAGGCAACTTGTTTTTGTCCTTGCCATCCTCTTTGCCTTCACCTACTGGATCTTTGAGAGCTTAGGCATCACCACATGGGCTGACTTTGCGCAGCTTTTCATCTTCTGGTAAGCCATAGAGTGGATAGCAGAGTACATCTTTTACCGGATAATATTGCCAATCAGATCGCTGCCGGTGAGGTGATCCAGCGTCCCGCTTCTGTCGTCAAGGAGCTGGTCGAGAATGCCATTGACGCCGGAGCCACCGACATCCGGATCATCATCAAGGATGCCGGCAAGACCTTGATCCAGATCATCGACAACGGATGCGGACTGGGAGCCGTGGATGCACGGATGGCCTTCGAGCGGCATGCGACACG
>CAMXXM010000003.1 GCA_947253195.1 uncultured Porphyromonas sp. | reverse complement strand
CCCATATACTCCTCGGGGGTCACCACCTCGAGCTTCATTACGGGCTCCAGCAGGATCGGAGAGGCATCCTCGCACGCCTTCTTGAAGGCCTGCATCGCTGCCACCTCGAAGGAGAGCTGATCAGAGTCCACCGGGTGGAAACTACCATCGAGGAGGGTCACCTTGAGGTGATCAAGAGGATATCCGGCGAGGACACCGCTCTGCATAGCCTTCTCGAAGCCCTTCTGTACGGAGGGGATGTACTCCTTCGGCACGTTACCGCCCTTCACGTTGTCCTCAAACTGCAGCGGAGTCTCAGAGTCGGGATCACCGGGGCCTACCTCTACGAGGATGTCGGCAAACTTACCACGACCACCGGTCTGCTTCTTGTAGACCTGACGGACCTGGACGGTATTGGCGATCGCCTCCTTGTAGCTTACCTGGGGACGACCCTCATTGGCCTCCACCTTGAACTCACGCTTCAGGCGCTCCACGATGATGTCGAGGTGGAGCTCACCCATACCGGAGATGATCGTCTGACCGGTCTCCTCGTCGGTGCGTACCTGGAAGGTCGGATCCTCCTCAGCAAGCTTCTGGAGACCGCTGTCGAGCTTCTCGGTATCGGCCTGAGTCTTGGGCTCTACGGAGATACTGATCACCGGATCGGGGAAGGTGATCGACTCAAGGAGGATCGGCTCAGCGTCCGGATCGCAGATGGTGTCACCGGTGCGGATGTCCTTGAAGCCCACGCCGGCACCGATATCACCAGTGTCGATGGTGTCCATAGGATTCTGCTTATTGGAGAACATCTCGTAGAGACGGCTGATGCGCTCCTTCTTCTCGGTACGGCTGTTGTAGACGTAGGAGCCGGCATCGAGGTGACCGGTGTATACTCTGAAGTAGCAGAGACGACCGACGTAGGGATCGGATGCCACCTTGAAGGCGAGTGCCGTCAGCGGGGAGTCGTGCTCCACGGTGCGGGTGATCTTCACGCTCTCGTCGAGAGGATCGGTACCGGTGATGGTATCCTGGTCGATCGGGCTGGGGAGGAAAGCGCAGATCGCATCAAGGAGCGGCTGCACGCCCTTATTCTTGAAAGAAGAGCCACAGATGACGGGATTGACCGTCAGGTCGAGGGTGCCCTTACGGAGAGCGGCGAGGATCTCATCCTCGGTGATGGTGGAGGGATCCTCCAGCATCTTCTCCATGATGGTGTCGTCGACATCAGCCAGAGCCTCGAGCATCGACTCACGCCAGTGCTCAGCCTCCTCCATCAGCTCGGCGGGGATGTCGTCTACCTCGTAGTCAGCTCCCATGGTCTCGTCGTGCCAGTAGATGGCGCGCATGCGGATCAGGTCGATGACGCCCTTGAAATTCTCCTCCGCACCGATAGGCAGCTGGATTGGCACTGCGTTAGCACCGAGCATATCACGCATGGACTTCACGGCCTTGAGGAAGTTGGCACCGCTGCGGTCCATCTTATTGACGTAGCAGAGACGGGGCACACCGTACTTCTCAGCCTGACGCCATACGGTCTCGCTCTGCGGCTGTACGCCGGCAACGGAGTCGAAGGTCTCGATGGCACCGTCGAGGACGCGGAGCGAGCGCTCCACCTCAGCGGTAAAGTCGACGTGTCCGGGAGTGTCGATCAGGTTGAGCTTATACTTCTTATCCTTATAGGGCCAGAAGGCAGTGGTGCAGGCGGAGGTGATGGTGATACCACGCTCCTGCTCCTCCTCCATCCAGTCCATCGTAGCGGCACCCTCGTGCACCTCACCGATCTTGTGGATCAGTCCGGTGTAGTAGAGGATACGCTCCGAGGTGGTAGTCTTACCGGCATCGATGTGAGCCATGATACCGATATTGCGTGTGAGTTCCAGGTGATTTTTAGCAGCCATTGTGACTTCTTTCTTACTTATATGGGTTGTGGATTACAGACGGAAGTGAGCGAAGGCACGGTTAGCCTCAGCCATACGGTGGATGTCCTCCTTACGCTTGAAGGCACCGCCCTGCTGATTGTACGCGTCCATGATCTCAGCGGCGAGCTTCTCAGCCATGGTCTTGCCACCTCTCTTGCGAGCGTAGCCGATGAGGTTCTTCATAGAGATGGACTCCTTGCGCTCCGGGGTCACCTGAGTAGGCACCTGGAAGTTGGCTCCACCGATACGGCGGCTCTTCACCTCCACCTGGGGAGTGACGTTCTCGAGAGCCTGCTTCCAGATCTCGATGGGGGTCTTCTCCTCCTTGGCCATCTTATCCTTGACGATGTCCAAGGCGTTGTAGAAGATCTTGAAGGAAAGATTCTTCTTTCCGTCAAGCATCATATGGTTGACGAACTTCGTCACCTTCCGATCTCCATAGACGGGATCAGGAAGGATAGCCCTTTGTTTCTTGGAAAATTTTCTCATTTCTCTTAGTTATGACTTACGCTCTCTAGCTCAGCTACCGGGCATCCCGCGAGGGAGTGGCCACGGAGCGGAAGCTCTAGAGCTGTGGGAGAGGTGCGACACCGATGATCCTGAGGATCGTCCGGCAAGTGGGGTTCCGGGCGGCATCCCATTCCGATGCCCGTCATTACTATACCCGTGGTCACCTGCGCAGCACCACCTCGGCGGTAAGCGCGCTGCTCCCGATATGTTCTCTTCTTAGTATGGGATGAGGCTCCTTATCATAAGGTCGGGTCCCCATCGGGATCCATCCCGGACTTCATCCGCTTACCGACCGGACATAAGCTTCTCTTCGCCCACGCTAACCTCCACCTGCGGGACTCTTCCCGCCGCTTCACAGGTCCGCTCTGTCTCCGCAATACCTTGCTACCTACCGACAGCATCCTCGTACGCGAGGATGGGGCTCCGATACTATAGCGGCGCTATGTCTCACATGGGAGACCTCAGCCGACAAGAGGGTATGCGATCCGTCTCAGATATAAGACCGGCACACCGCCGCTATTTCATTAAGTCAGAGAGTGTGATGGAGATATCTCAGACACTTCCTCGATCTTACTCACCGGGGTCCTTCGGCTTAGCCTGCCTACTCCCGGTAGGGCCTGTTTGATGACCACTCTCGATCGCAGTGCTCTCACTCTGCTCTCCTTTGCTACATTATACACTCTGCCCTACTGCCGCGATCCACTGACCGGACACCGCACAAGACGGACGAGGGGAGATGATAAAACAAATAAGTACTTCGGAGGTCGAAGCCGCCGCTTGGCTTACTTCTTCTCCTTAGGTCTCTTCACGCCGTACTTGCTGCGACGCTGCTTGCGATCCGCCACGCCACCGGTATCGAGAGTACCGCGGACGATGTGGTAGCGCACACCGGGGAGATCTTTCACACGACCACCACGCACGAGCACGATAGAGTGCTCCTGGAGGTTGTGACCCTCACCGGGGATATAGCAATTGACCTCCCTGCCATTCGTCAGACGGACACGTGCCACCTTCCTCATCGCTGAGTTAGGCTTCTTAGGGGTCGTGGTATAGACCCTGACACAGACGCCGCGACGCTGGGGGCATCCCTGGAGAGCCGGGCTCTTACCCTTCTCCTGGAGGCTCTTGCGACCACTACGGACTAGCTGTTGAATTGTTGGCATCTTGCTTTGATAATAAAACCTATAATCGATTCATCGCCCGCCATCACGCACCTTACCGGCGTGATTGCCAGGCTATTTCTCGCTCGCGACAGGGTACACCCCACCGCTTCGGAGTGCAAAGGTACGAAATACTTCCCTCTACTGCAAGTCATTCAAGCTCTTACGCACCGCCGGCTAATTCGCATTTTGGTGTGCTGGGAGGGGGAGGATGGTGAAAGGGGGTTTGTTGATGTGAGGGATTTAGGAGAAGTGGAGGGCGACTCGGTAGAGAAAGAAGTCGGAGTTTCTATCACCATAGTTGACGCTGATGAAGCGCCGGAGGTTTTGGTTGAGTGCCTCTGCATTGGCGTTGCTCTCCCTGCGGTAGAAGTTCCAAAGGCAGGGGAGTGAAACTCTCGGCCGCCCCGCCACCGGCAGCGTATATACATGAAAGCCTCGCAATCCTCCGGGAAAAGTCTGTATCTCGCAGGGACTCATATACCCGCATCGAGCCACCCCCCTCACGGGCTTCAGCTCCGGAGGACAATGACCCCGGTCGCCCTCCTCATCCGCATGCCCCCGGACCGCAGACTAATATCGGTATTAGGCGACACTAATACCGATATTAGTGATTCCTTTTACCGATATTAGAGTTACCTAATACCGATAAAAGATTTCCGCCCTAAATGCACACTGAGATCCAGACGATTGCGAGAGCATACACTCAGCCCGGCTGATGCGGTCGATCGTCAGCGGGAGGGAGGTCACTCTACGCCAGTCTCCTTGGGGTACTTGCGGATCAGCTCCGTCAGGTAGGCCTCGTCGCCCTTGGGGGCAATGAAGAGCATATCCGGGGTGTCGACGATGAGGAAATCCTTGAGGCCGTTGACCACCATCTTCTTTCCCTTCGTAGTCTCGCGGACAAAGGTCCCCTCGCTCCCGTCGAGGAAGAGGGTCTGCTCGTCACTGGCGGTCTCACGGTGCTCCTTCATATACCGCTCAAGACCCGACCAAGTGCCGATGTCATCCCAGCCGAAGCTACCGGGGAGGACGACGACGTTGTCGGCCTTCTCCAGTACACCATAGTCGATGGAGATGGAGGGACAGCAGCGGTAGGCAGCTGCAGCATCCTCTGCCTCGCCCGGCTCGCCATAGGTCCGGATCTCGGCAAAGTGGACCGCCACATCGGGGAGATACCTCTCGAGCGCATTGATGATGTCGATCGCCTTCCAGACAAAAATCCCCGCATTCCAGAGGTGATTGCCTCGGGCGATCAAGCGCTCTGCCTCCTCCGGCTCAGGCTTCTCCTTGAAGCGCGCCACGCGGTAGACCCCCTCGTCAGGCTCACCGGTGAGCTTGATGTAGCCGTACCCGGTCGCGGGATAGGTGGGCTCGATGCCGATGGTCATGAGGACGTCGTGCTCCGCCACATAGGTGATCGCCTGATGGAGTACCCTCTGGTAGGCGACTGCATCATCGATGTGGTGATCGGAGGGGCAGACCACCATGATCGCCTCAGGATCCTCAGCGTAGATCCGATAAGCGGCATAGGCGATGCAGGGAGCGGTATTGCGACCCACAGGCTCCGTCAGCACCTGCGACGGATGGAGGTAGGGAAGCTGCCGCAGCACCTCGTCTTGATAGAGCTGACCGGTCACCACGTAGAAGTGGCTCGCCGGCGCCACCGCCTCTAAGCGGAAGGCGGTGGAGCGGATCATCGTCCGCCCCTCATCAAGGATGTCGAGGAATTGCTTGGGTTGCTCGCGACGGCTCATCGGCCAGAAGCGCGAGCCGATACCACCGGCCATCAGCACCCCGTAGGCGTGCGCGTGTACCATGTCTATCATAGTCAGGGACGAGGAAAGTCACGGAATATCGATGCGCTATCTCGGGGGATAGCCACCTCAGCCCACGCATCGGGGACATAGGTCCAGGAGGAGATGATATGGGGCGTGTAGGGATTGTGCCTCCGGAAGAAGTCCGTCAGGTAGTACCTCAGGTCGTGATCGGTGGTGCGGACCACCCGCCCGGGGAGGTCCCCCTTGGGGATGCCGGCTCCGTGGGTCAGCAGACCGCCCCCGCCCTGCGCCCGATACGAGCTCATCACGACGAGATACTCCGCCTCGGGATCAAAGGGTCTCCCCTTCCCTACCCCTGTGATCTCGATACGGTCTCCGGAGGGGCGGGTCACATCGACCAAGTAGCTGATGCCTGCAGCGGTGTCGAAATTGAAGGATGGACCCTCCAGCGGCAGATAAGGTCCGCCTCTCTTCGACTCATCAATCCGATAGAGCGGGTCCTCGGGCGAGGTCATCGTCCTGATGATCCGGTCGTAGCTCTCCTCGAGGTGAGCCTTGAGCTCCGACCCTCGGAGTCGCATCAGGTAGGCGTAGTTCTCGTACTTATAGAGGTTGAAAAGATCCGCCACCCGGATCGGACCGGCAGGGATGACGAGGTTCTCCACCAAGGGGGCGATCAGGGAGACCTCCGCCTCAGGGAAGAGCTCCAGCTGCAGCTGATGAATGAGGTCGGTGAAGGGCGCCGGGCGGAAGAAGACACTCCTCGAGTCCATCGGGGCAGTGAGACGCCCCACCGGCTGTGCAGCATAGTCCCGCACCTGCTGCTCCACCGGAGCGAAGTGCTCCATGAAGTCACTATCCGGCTCGTAAGCAGAGAGGTCGATCAGCTCGGGCGTGACCCGGACGACCGGCTTGCCACTCCCGCTCACCCCGAGAGAGATCTCGCAGTGGGAGAGCATCCGCCCATCAGCTCCCGCATCGAGGATATAGGTGTAGCCGCCCGCCTCGCGAGGGATGGAGTCGAGGGCTGCCCGATGGTCGTGAGCGCAGAGGACGATATCTGCCTCCGGGATCGCCCGTGCCAGGTCATAGCCGACATTGGCAGCCATAGGTCGAGGGTCCCCCTCCTTCTTCCCCGGACCGCTGTGCATGAGACAGATCAGGAGATCGGGCTTCTGACCGAGGATCTCCGGCAGGTAGGTTCGAGCGGTCTCCACTTGGTCTCTAAATTCTAGCCCGCTCCAGAGATGGGGCGGGAGGTTTTCAGTGAGGGTCGGCATGGTAAGACCGAGGATGGCAATCTTCTTGCCCCCTTTCTCCACCACCACATAGGGCTTGAAGTAAGGCTTACCCGTAGAGGTGTCCACCACGTTGGCACCGAGGACGGGGAAGTTCGCCTCTCGCACAAAGCGGTCGTAGACGCCGTGACCGGTCTCGATGTCGTGGTTGCCGACGGTCATCGCATCGTAGCCGAGGTAGTTGTACATCTCGGCTACCGCATGAGGGGAGGCGGTATCCACCACATTATAGTAATAGGTGAGCGGCTGCCCCTGCAGGAGGTCCCCCGCATCGAGGAGCAGCACAGGTCGCGCCTCAGGACGCTCTCGGTACGAGCGGACGACCGCAGCCACACGAGCCACGCCGCCACCGGTATCGGCACCCTCCAGTATGCTCTCCGGGAAGAGCGATCCGTGTACGTCACCGGTCTCGAAGAGATCGATCGTCACCACCTCGCTCCGCTCCCGACAGCCGACGAGGCTCAGAGAGAGGAGGAGGGAGAGGAAAAGAAAAAGTCGCTTCATACGCAGTCTATCAAGCCTCAGCCACATCGCCCTGCCACTCCACATAGGGGTGGCGGGCAAGGGATCCATTAGTATACCGCTTGTCATCGGTCACCTCGCGACCGATCCACTCCGGCAGAGGGAGCGAGGTCTCCAGGGAGGGGAGCTCCACCTCAGCGACGATGAGCCCCTCATTCTCCTCCTCGAAGAAGTCCACCTCCCACTTCCGCTCCCCCACCTCGATCACATGCCGCTGCTTGACGATGGGGGTGGTCGATGCCACCGACATCATCTCCAGCGCCTCCTCGATGGGGATCTCATACTCATACTCCGTCCGCACGGAGAGGGTCTCCTCATGCGAGATCTTGATCCCGAGGATCGCACGCCCCTCATCGATGATACGGACCCGGACCACCAGCGCATCGTCAGAGACGAGGTAACACTGGCGGATGTTCTCCACGTGATCCGAGGAGGGAAGTGTCATGCCGGGGCGCAGGAGAAACTTTCGCTCTATCTCAAGTGCCATATAAATAATGTCTGTAGGATAATAAATGGAGGAGCTTACCTCACCTTGACCTGCGTCGCCCCAAAGCCATACTCCGCAAAGGAGGCATCCTGTGTGGAGCTACGCGGGTACTCTCTCGAGATCAGGTCGAGGACCGCCTTGCGGAGCACCCCCTCACCCTTACCATGGATCAGGATCACGGTCGTGCCCTTGAGCTTGGGCTGACGATACTTCTCCATCACCTGCCGTACATAGTCGAGCTGGTAGTCGAGGATGTCCTTGGGCGACATCCCGGCGGTGGTCTCGATGATGTTGTCGATGTGGAGGTCGACCACGACCGGCTCCTCCTTGGAGATCAGTCGCTCCTCCTGCGGTCGGGGGTGAGGAGCATCGGTGCGTTTCTTCTTAGCAATCATCGCCTCAGCGAGCTTTTCCCCATCCACCCTATTCCTCCTGTAGGGCTGATCGTCCTTCACCGCATGGTAGACGATCGCGCCGTCGTCAAAGAAGTCATTGGGAGAAAAAGCACCCTCGCGGAAAAACTTCGTCCCATCGACCTTCAGCTCCGCCACCATCGGCTCGCGCGGAGCGTAAAGGGTGCCCCGCTTCATCGGCACCAGCGTCAGCTGCACATGCGCCCGATCATTCACCTCCGAGGGGAGGAAGCTCTCGAGGAACTCGGAGCTGTCGAAGGGGACCACCCCCTCGTAGCGAACCTCCTGCAGTGCCCCCCGACCGGAGGTGTAGAGGACGAGGAGATCAAAATTGGAGTCATTGACGAGATAAGTCTCAAAGGGAGAGGTCCCCAGCCGCTCCGGATCCTCGGGGAGGAAGCAGAGGTAGGCGTTGATCCGTTCGTGGTCGCTATCCACCGGACGCTTACGATGCTCCTCGACCGGGCGTGTCGGCTCCACCGGTGGCTGAGGGGCGACCTCAGGCTCTCGGACGGGCTTAGGGACGACCGGCTTGGGCGCGATCGTGCTCCCCTCGGTGACCGGGACCACGTCACCGGCACGGGTCGGCAGCTCAAAGCCTGACTCGTCCCGCACATAGATCACTCCCTCCCGACTGACACGGGTCACCTCACCGCCTCCTGTCGCATCGAGGAAGCGAACTCGATCACCCACTTTTATCGTATTACTCATATACATCGTTGCTCATGCTTCACAAATGTACCCATTTTGCCGGTACCGACACGTCAGCGCATCGGTCACCGCTTCGCGGCTGACCGATGCCTACGAAGCGGGCGCTCTACCGGATGCCTGAGGACCAGCCCCCGTAATGGGCATCAGACAGATGCTTCACCCCTCAGCCTATGGGTGATACCCCTCAATCTAAATACCGATATAAATGAAGTCTAATACCGATATTAGTGATCACTAATATCAGTATTAGACTTGCGCCAGACGGATAGGGGCTGACGTGCTATAGATCAGGGGTTAGAGAGAGTGTGCTTAAGTGGGGTAATAACAAAGCCCCTTCTCTCTCAGCCAAGGTGACTGTGGGTCAGATCAACTAATCTTCGGTGACCTCTTATGTGTCACACTTCACAGCAGGTGGGGATGAGATCCCTCATGAAAGAGCCATCATTTGGCCACTCCGGCAAAGGGGAGACAAAACTCACCTCAGAGGTACAAATCTGCGCCTACCGGCATAGTCAATCACGAAGACCTTGCAGCGGGTCGTTATGGAAGAGCCCCTTGAGATCGCTATCTTATCCGGATTATTAGCAACGCCGATCAGCTTATTATTGGGATCAAAAATCTCTATAGCGACATAATTCTTCCAGTTTGACGGGAGGGTAAAGGCCTTTCCTCCATCAACAATCCGACCCCTCGAGCCTACCACAAGAGACTTCCGGTTCCTATAGACCTGCCAATTGCCATCCGAAATGTACTGCAGGGGCATGGCAGGCTTGGGGAGACCGAGAGCCTTTACCTCATTGCGTACCTTACGTACCATTTCATCGGTGACCCGAAGCCTCTGCCCACCATAGTCATCGATGACCTCATCACAGGTACGGAAGAAGCCCCAAAAGTCAAAGAAGTCGGTCAGGTCCTCTCCCACCACCTCACATACCTGCTTGTAGAAGCGGAGCTGGAGCAGGCCATTATCCTGTACATGACCCCAATCAGCGCGTAGCACCCGGGTGGGAGAGGCACCCTCCGGAGCCACCTCGCTGCCGTCCATCATCGGGATGGTGGCACGGCGCATTTTCTCATAGATGTCCATATAGACCTCCCTTTGTCCCTTGACTCTGGAGTAGTAGAGATGCAGCTGCCAGAAGGGGACAAGGTTGCAGAAGACATCACCAATGCGGCAGAATGGTCGCCCGGCGACGTGAGCGAGGGCGTAAGCCTTGTCGTACCGATTGAAGTACCCGCCCTCTCCTCTCATCGACTCCTGCTGGATACGGGACTGTCCATCGCACCAGGCGGTCTGGATATTGAGCGACTGCAGGTTATTGGTCACCTCAGTCATACCGGCCCAGAGGAGGTTAGGTCTTACTTGGAAGCAGTGACCCATCTCATGAGCGGGACCCCAGGGGGACTTCTTCAGTGCATCGGGATCGAGCACATTGCCGAGGGTGGTGACATTGTAGGCTGTGCGGTACCATGTAGCATACATATATGAGTGATACATGACGTGGAAGAGTGCCCGATTAACATTGGCACGGCCATACTTGTAGTGTCCCTGGAAGGTCTCCTCTCGCCACACGAGATCATCGTAGAGGTCGATGAGACGCTTCCCCTTCTCACCAGAGGCATAGCGGCGATACTCCGAGACGGGGAAGATCAGGTGTGCCCGCTCGCCGACGATGTCAAAGAATCCGTCCGACGGTGCGGCAGAGAGCATCCGCTCGTAGTCCGCCACAGAGTGTCGCGTACTGTCGTAGAAGCCCTGTGCCCTACCTGTGGCGAGATGGATCCGGATCGCAGGTGCTGACCGGTAGTCCTCCTCGTGATAGAGTACGTAGAGCTGTCCCTTGGTGGGTGCGATGATCTTATTCTCTCCCTCGACTAAGGGGAATGTGCTCTGACTGCCATATCCGTCACCACCCGGCTTGTCGAAGTCGATCAGCCGGAGAGAGACCTTCCGCCCCTGTGTGTTGCCGACAAAGAGACAGATCTCCTCTCCCGCCTCGACGGAGACGCCGGTAGGATTGTCGAGGAGATTGAGCGGATTATTCTTATTTCGTCGTGCCAGGACATGAGGATCGGGCCAGGCACGATAGTCGCGGACGCGGAGGTCGGTCGGATAATTTCCCCGGAAGAGGTGAAGTGCGATGTCGTGGTAGAGGGGATTAGTGATCTGCGAGATCTGCTCTTGGGTGACCCCGGGTCGTAGGGCAGAGAGGGTCTCATCGGTGAAGACTCCCTCCAGAAGACGATTGGCGCTACCCTTCTCATAAAACTCCATCTCCGATATGGCTGCGAAGCCCTGGCCGTCTCCTGCACCGGAGCGGATGACAAACTTCACCGCCTCTACTCCCGTAAGGGTCTCGGGGAAGTCGATGCGGGTGGGCGTCTTTGTTCCTCCACAGTCAAGCGTCCTCTGCAGGACATAGTTCGCCGAGCCTCCGTGGCGAGTCCAAAGCTCTATCTTACGGAAGTTACCATTGTCATTACCACTCTTGCGTGGGTGGTAGACTATGTAATCGATGTCCGGGTGTGTGCCGTCAAAGAAGTAGTCGATCGTGATGGGGAAGTAATCTGCGGCACCATTGGCCCAGGTGGAGTGGTAGATGGTGGCATAGTCGCCATCAAATGATCTCTCGATCACGTCAGGGAACTGACCGGGATTGGAGGCGGCAGCACGTGACGGGGTGTGCTTGATGTCGCCCTCAAGGGCTCTCACGTAGTTGCCATCAGAGAGGGTGATCGTAGACGCTGCGGCGGGACTGTCGGGATCCCTGCTGTCCTGCTTGCACCCGGGTAGCAGGAGTAGAAGTGCCAGCAGAGCTGACCACAGGTGGCTTATCTGCATTTGACGCATAAGATTGTAGATAAATGTAAAAATGTAAAAAGAAGGCGCCCCAGGGGGGAGCTGTGGTAAGACAGACCTACCACCGGAGACGCCTCAAGTCATCTAGAGATCGAGGAGCACTACTCCTCAGACCATGTTACTTCGCATTGGGTACCGGCTCAGCCTTACCTTCGATCACCGCCTTGCCCTCTGCCTCGCGGTCGTAGACCTTGAAGAGAGCCTCGTAGACGTAGATCTCAGAGAAATTAAAGAAAGCGGAGCCCTTGTAATTCTTCACGTTGTCAAAGCGGACATACTTCGTACCCTCCGGCAGTACGATGGCCTGGCTGCTCAGCTCACCTGCTGAGCGTCCGCCATCCGTGCGGTAGAGGGTCACGTCCTGATCCTGATCGTTAGGCTTCGGGAAGCTGTACTCACCGGGGATGGGAGTCCAGTCGTTGCCATCCTTGGAGACAAAGAGAAGCACCTCCTGAGGCACATCGCCGAGGGAGTTGGCTCCGTTATGCCTGGGATTGATCGTGATGACCACTCCGACACAGGGCTTCGTGACACGGAATTGGAAATTGTGATGCTCCGATATGCCATGGCTCCAGAGAGTGTGGAAGAAGGTGTCCTTATTGCGATCAATCGCATTGGCAATGGGCCCCTCGCTGGGCTCCTGAGCGTTCGTGGCAATGTCGTCCACGGTAAGCTTGATCTCCGCTCCCTTCTCGGAGGGCGTACGGAGGGGCTCTACAGGGGAGGAGGTACCGGTTACCGTCGTTGAGGCACCCTCGTTGAGCGTAGAGCTGACAGGCGTGAGCTTAAAGGAATACTCACCGCCGGCAACGTAGGTATTGGGGATCACGATAGAGTCCCCGTGAGCGCTACCGAGACGGACCATGTCCTTCTTGTAGTACGGATCGTGATACTCTGCACGCACATAGAGGAGGTCTGTTCCCTCCGGGACACTCTTATCCCAGCGGAGGACGAGATAGCCGGGGGTGGAGTTATCCACCCGGACATTGCTGATCGTCCCGGGAGTAATGCTCCCCTTAGGCTTCTCTATGCCCATGGGGGTGTCGCAGGCAGAGACAAGCCCCATCAGAGCGAGAGCGCATAGGCTATACTTTAGTTTCATATCTTTATGTACTCTTTGACTATGGATTAGTAGCCGGGGTTCTGGACGAGCTTATCGTTAGTATTGATCTCATCCTGCGGGAAGGGCATGAGATAGTTGGTCGGAGCGACGAAGCGACGACGGACATCCGAGAGGACGGTGGGTCTGGTGTAGAGCTGGAGGTCGTCGGTCATGATATTCATGCCGGAGGGACTGACAGAGAAGTACTTCTCTGCGAGGAGCCAGCGGCGCATATCCCAGAAGTTCTGATTGAGGAGGTACATCTCGATCATCCGCTCCTGGCGGGCGATCTCACGCATACCCTCCTTGGTCTTAGCTTTCTCGGGATGCTTAGCCTTAGCCCATGCCTGATCGACAGAGGGGATGCCGGCACGCTTGCGGATCTTGTCGAGATAGCTCTTCGCCTCAGCGAGCTTACCGGTCTCCACGGCAGACTCTGCTGCGAGGAGATAGAGGTCGGCGAGGGTCACGATGGGGTGGATGTAATTATCATACTTGCCCTTAGAAGGGGTCTTCAGCGGGTGTACGAGACGCTTGTTGAGGAAGCCACCGGGAGAGTAGTCGTTGTCGCGCGGCTTAGACTCCTTTGCCTGACGACCGGAGATGTCGTTGAGGCGAAGCTTCATCACCACCTTGGCACCGTCCTTGCCACGATGATACTCCTCGGCGTAGTTGGTCTTGTCGAGCGTACCGGCAATCTCGTAGTAGCCGTTGTGGAAGGTGGTCCAGGCATAGAGCCGCGGCTCACGATTGTAGAGGAAGTAGGGGATCTGTCCCTCAGCATTCTCATAGCCCTTAGGTGCGTCCATCAAGCTCCACCAGTCCGTCTCAGGGGTAAAGGTCGGATCCTCCGCCAGCGGTAGGCCATTGGCGGTGTAGAAGCGCTCCATCATCGCAAGGGTCGGGCAGACACCGCCCCAGGCGAGCCAGTTGTTACTGGCATTATGCGACCATGGTGCAGACTTGGGCTGGATGTCATAGTCTCCCTGTCCGCGGGTGTCGCCCCAAACTGTCTCGGTGGACATATCCCGGTCGAGGAGGGAGAGACGGAGTGAGCGCTGTACCGGATCCTGCGGCTCCTTGATATTGGCAAGCGTGCCATCCTGCGCCACATAGAGCTTGTGGCCGGCAGCCTCGGCAGTCTGCACCGCATCCACGGCGGCGGCATAGGCCTTGTCCCACTTGGTCTGATCGAAGGACTGAGGGAAGAGCGCAGTGCCATCGGGATTCTTGAGCCCGGCGACACCTTGGTAGCCATTGAAGAGGGGCGAAGCAGCCATCACGAGAAGCTTAGCCTTGATCGCCTTGGCAGCAGCCTTGGTGGCGAGACCATAGTCATCGCCCTCTCTGCGCTCCGGCAGTCGGGCGGCGGCATCGTCCAGCTTAGCTACCACAAAGTTCACACACTCATCCATCGTAGAGCGAGCCTTAAAGTGCTCCGCCTTGGCATTCACATCCTCGATGCCGGTGATCAGGATGACCGGACCATAGTTCTGTATCAGGAGGTAGTGATAGTAGCCGATGAGGAAGGTGGCCTGAGCCTTGTAGTCCTCCGCAGCCTGCTTGTCGATATTGGGGACCTGGTCCACATTCTCGATCAAGGTGTAGCAGTAGCGGAGCCCCTGGAAGAGCTGCTTCCAGTACGAGAGAATAGGATTGGTGGAGGTGTAGAGACCCTCATTAAACTTATTGGGCGTCTCGTGAGCAAAGGAGGTAACCACCTCGTCACCCGAGAGGAAGTCCATGGATCCGGTGCCGCTCGAGGGCCTCGGGATAAAGCTGTAGCAAGAGTAGAGGTAGTCCTTGGCCGCCATCGGGTTCTTGAAGGCATCCTCATTTGTAGCCGTGCCATCGGGGACAAGGTCGAGGAAGCGACACGATGAGAGCGCCGTCCCCAGCAGCAGCAGCGAGAGGAGAGTCCCGATAAGGTGCTTAGATCTAAGTATATTTTTCATTGTCAGTGTAGTCAGATAGGTGATTAGAACGTCATCTGAAGACCTACGTTAAACGTCCGCTGCGTAGGATATTTGAGACCATTACCGCCACCTCGCTCCGGGTCCCAGAGCTTAAATTTGGAGAAGGTCAGGACATTCATACCGGAGAGGTAGAGGCGGGCATTCTTAAAGTTGTACCCCAGCTCGATATTCTTGAGCTTGAGGAAGGACCCGTCACGGAGCCAGTAGGAGGAGGCCTGAGTGTTATTGGTCATATCCATCTTGGTGAGACGTGGATACTTGGCATAGACATTCTGATTGTCCGGGCTCCAGTGATCATCTGCAATAAACTGCAGGACATTACGATTGTACTGCGTGCCGAAGGGGTGGAAGCCACCGAGCATCAACGACGTCTGCGCAGCTCCCTGGAAGAAGATGCCGAAGTCCACACTGCGGTAGCGCATATTGGTACCAAAGCCGTAGATGATCTGCGGTACCTTCGGATAGCCCATATGGACACGGTCGTTATTGTCGATCTTGCCATCATACTCACCCTTGGCATTGGGCTGATCCTTGTACTTGATGTCTCCCCCGGAGATATCACGAGGCATCCACTGCTGCTCGGGGCTGTTGAGCACCTCCGCCTTGTCGACAAAGAGGCGCTCCGCCTCCAAGGCAAGATGAGTATTGAGGCTATGCCCCACACCGGAGAGCTCTGGATACTCCATGAAGGCAGGCTCGTCCCACTTCTCGACGTTATTCTTAGCGTAGGTAAAGGTACCTCTGAGGTTGATGAAGAAGTCCTTATTGATCTGCTGATTGTACTCCAGTGAGAGATCAACACCCTTATTGCTGATCTCGGCGAGGTTACCATAGATCTTGGTATCGGCGGTACCCATATAGGAGGGGACGGCGCCACGCTGCTGGAATACATTGCGGCGATACTCGCGGAAGAAGTCAACATTGAGTCGGAGGGGCTTCAGGATCTGCAGGTCAAATCCGACATTGAGCTTCTCGCCCACCTCCCAGGTGATGCCGGGATTACCGAAGCGATTGTACTTCGGTCCATAGAGGGTGTAGTCCTGATTGATGCCTGTGGTGTAGCCACGTTTGCCATCCCTCAGATTGATATTCTCCATATAGACAAAGCGGTCACCACCGATCTGGTCATTACCTACCAGACCATAGGATCCGCGGAGCTTGAGTAGCGGGATGTACTCCTTGATCGGCTCCCAGAAGCTCTCCTCCGAGATATTGTATCCGAGAGCGACGGAGGGGAAGAAGCCGAAGCGGTGCCCCTTCGCAAAGTTCTCCGATCCATTGTAGCCGAAGTTGGCCTCCAGGATATACCTATTGGCATAGGCATAGGTGACGCGCCCGGCGACACCCTGCTTACGGCGGGGGAGGTTATTGAGGATGTTGTCGTTGGCGACGTTGGTGGAGTACTCCTCCTGATTGTAATTCAGCATCGCACCCAGTGCATGATCACCAAAGGTGCGGTCCCAGAGGAGCATGGTGTGGAAGTAGATGGTACGGTCACCATTGGTCCCACCGGCAGACTTCATGTCGGTGTTATTCTCCGAACCGACGAGCTTGGGGGTGACGACATAAGTGCCATCCCCCTGCAGCTCATAGTTATTGAGCTCAAAGAAATTGTGATCCCTGAAGCGCCCTGAGACGGTCTGTGACCAGTTCTTGAAGGACGCAAGCGCCGTCAGGCGAAGCCCCTCCGTAATCATCTTGAGATCCTGATTGACCTCAAAATTAACGATCACGGTAGAGTTGAAGTTTTCATTATACCCATAGACGGCTTTTGAGACGGGATTATCGAGCTGTGCCGGTCCCACCTTGATGGTACCCCACTTGATGTAAGGGGTGATCTCATCGGGAGCGAAGCGGATCGGGAAGTCGACAGGATTGGAGTTGATCACAGAGCCAAAGATTTTGTCGATTTCATCTCTAGGACTACGAGAGGAGCCGATCTGGGCATTGAGGCGGAGTGCCACCTTTGTCGTCTCAGAGAGATTGAGCTCGACGTTATTCTGGAAGGCATACCGCATATACTGCAGCTCGTTATTGTAGTCGTAGAAGTCCTTGCTGACAGGCTTGAGCATACCGGTCTGGTGGTCGGCGGTGACGGACATGAAGTAATTAAGCTCCTTGCCACCACCACGGACGTTGAGATTGGCCTTCTGATTAAATGCCGCCTTGCGGAAGAGCTCGTCATACCACATGACGTTGGGGAACGCATAGGGATCGAGCCCCTGCTCCGTCCCCCTGATCTTGTCTGTCGGATAGGGAAGGTTGCCGGTGGAGAGGTTGCCGAGCGCCTCGTTGTAGAGGTGCATATATCTGACTCCGTCGACAAACTGTGGGACACTCGTCGGGGTATTCATATACCCCTCAAGGCGGACATTGATGACCGGCTTGTCAAGGTTGGCTCCCGTCTTGGTGGTCACGATGACGACACCATTGGCTCCGCGGGATCCGTAGAGCGCTGTGGCGGTCGCATCCTTGAGGATCGAGAAGCCCTCGATGACCTCCGGGTCGAGTGCGTTGAGGTCGCCTGCTGATACCTGCACCCCATCGAGGATGATGAGCGGTGAGGACTGATTGACGGACGAGATCCCTCGGATCCAGAAGTCTGCCCCGTCGGCACCGGGAGCACCGGATCTCTGTACGGAGATCACACCGGCAAGACGTCCGGCAAAGGAGGTGGAGAGATTGGTCGCCGGGACCTTAAGCTCTCCGGGGCGGACGGTCTGGACTGAGCCCACGACAGAGGCTTTCTTCTGCCCCGTTCCGAAGGCGGTCACCACCACCTCATCAAGGATCTCATTGTCGGGGTCGAGGGCGATGTGGAGCGCGTCCTTGCTCTGTAGCTTGATGCGCTGAGTCTTGTAGCCAACAAAGGCGACCTCTATCGTCTGACCGAGCTGTACGCCCGGGAGGCGGAAGGCTCCGTCGATGTCGGTCATGGTGCCCTTGGAGGTATTCTCCACAAGGCTGACGCGTGCGCCGATCAGGGGCTCTCCCTGCTCGTCAACGACGGTACCGGTGAGGACGAAGGTGTTGCTCTGGACCTCTGTACGCACCACAGGTAACTCCGTCGGCACGACATCAGCAGCTGCACTTAGTGTCGGAGTTATCAGTAGCGGTAGAGAGAGTACTCCCATCATCCACCGGGGTCGCTCGCAGCTCTTGGCTGAGGAATGGATTGATTTCTTCATTGCGAGTGTTCTGAGTCTAAGTAAAGGAAATTAACGAGCTTTCTCACGTAGTTTGTGGAGGCATAGTGCAAATATAGGTAAAAATTTATTCTCCATATCTAACAAATCGGAACTTTCTTTGGACACTCACACTGGAGTGTCCACCGGCTGTCTTACCCTGAAATAGGTTGACACCTGAGGAGGGTTGAGACAGACACAATGGTATATGAAAGAAGAGAAGAGGACTCGTCGGCTTTACACCGAGGAAGAGATATTTATGAAAAAGAGCAAGAATTCGAAAGCAAACTCAGACCTAAGCGCAACCGTATATGCGAGTGCAGACATAGACACGGGCGCGAGCAATCCCGGCGACCTCTCTCCACCCCTCCTCAATGAATTTCAATGCAGTGCGGGAAACGGCTTCTGTAAGCGACGTAAAGGGAAGTCCACGACCAATGGCAACCATCGTTATCGCAAGTACAAATTCCTTGCAAAAGGAGTGGTACCAATACGACCGGAGAATAAACGTCGATCCACTCAGTGAATCCTCAGGCACATGAGTCAACTTTATCAGCAAAATAACACCCTCAACCATGTCAACTAATTTCAGGAGAAGACACCCCCTCTGTCTAATACCGATATTAGGCGCGTCTAATACCGATATTAGCCAAACCTAATACCGATATTAGTGGAGACTAATATCGGTATTAGAGATGCCTCTCATCCGAGGTGGTCTATTCCCTGTGGCGAGAGCGTTTTCTATCCCCCCCAGACAGATCTAACTTATGGACGGAGGGCGAAGCCAAGCGCTGAGAGGATCTGTCCCTCCTCGGGACGATAGTTGGTGACCACGTAGGCCCTTGGCTCGCGAGGGAAGGGGTACTCGCTCCGCATCGCCTCAAAGTCGGTGTCGTATCTCCGGCGAAACTCCTCATCCACCTTCTTGGAATCAAAAGTGTGGAGCATCGCCCCCCAGATGCGCTTACCCTCCTCAAAGTCGTTGAGATCAACGAGGGGATCCACCGGTGGCTCGGGGCGGATCTCATCGACACGGCTTGAGGTGAGACCGAAGAAGCGAAGCCCCCAGAGGAGGCAGGTGCGTGCACCATTGGCCTTGCCATCCGCACTGAATCCGGCGATGTGCGGCGTCGCCTGCCAGGCTGCCCCCACCAGCTCCGGTGAGGGGTGTGGCTCCCCCTCCCAGCAGTCGATGATGACATTGGAGAGACGGCGATCTCGCAGTCCCATCAGGAGAGCGGAGGTGTCCGTGACTCCACCGCGACAGGCATTGATGAGGACAGGCATCCGGCGAAGGCTCTTGACAAAAGTGCTGTCCACCAAGTGGTAGGTGGGATAGTCTCCGTCATAGGTGAGCGGGACGTGCAGGTCGATGTAGTCACACTCTTCGGCCAGTGTCTGGAGGGAGACAAACTTCCCCCTACCCTCCTCGTCGGCTCGTGGAGGATCATTGAGCAGCACCTCCATACCCAGCACCTTGGCGTAGTGTGCCGCCGCCATACCGGTATGACCGGCACCGACGATGCCGTAGGTCTTGCCGATGAGGCTGCCGCCCTTCTCGCTGCAGCAGCGGGCCAGCGAGCTGCCGACATACTGCCCGACCGACTGAGCGTTGCAGCCGGGGGCATTGTGCCAAGTGATCCCCGCCTCCTTGCAGAAGTCGGTATCGATGTGGTCTATGCCGATCGTGGCGGAGGTGATGAGCTTGACCGAAGAGCCCTCGAGGAGCTCTCGAGTGCACTTTGTGATGCTCCGTACGATGAGCCAGTCGGCATCATGTACCGCCTCAGGAGTGATCTTAGGATTGGGGAGATAGCGGACCTCTCCCAGCTCATCCAGCACCCCTCTGAGATAAGGAATGGAGGCTTCGGCTATGATCTTCATTACTTTACTTGATGAGAGAGGCGGCAGCGATGAGCTTGATGTCGCGGATCATGGCAAGGACGCCATTGGATCTCGTGGGGGAAAGATTTTCCTTAAGCCCGATCTTGTCGATGAAGTAGAGGTCAGCCTCAGCCACCTCCTTTGCCGGCTGTCGGTCGACGACACGGAGGAGGAGGGCGATGATCCCCTTGACGATGATGGCATCGGAGTCCGCCTCGTAGTGGATCGTCCCGTCGGGCTGAGGGTGACCCACCACCCACACGCGACTCTGGCACCCCTCGATGATATGCTCGGGAGTCTTCTCCTCATCGGGGAAGGGAGGGAGGTCATTCCCCATCTCAATGATCATCTCGTAGCGCTCCATCCAGTCATCGGTGAGCTCAAAGTCGTCGATGATCTCGTCTTGTATCTCGTTGATAGTCATTTTTCTCTCTTATCTACTCATTCACTTCTTCGTCAGCACAGTCCAGACCGTGGAGCCTACCGCCTGCAGTGTCTCTCGGCTGATGTGCTCCATGGTGTCGTCTAAGGTGTGCCAGGTGGCGGGAAATCCCGTCGCGCGTGCCGGGTCGTAGTCGACGATGTCGAGGCAGGGGATGCGGCGGTGACGGATCACGAAGACGTGGTCATCCACCAAGCCACCCCCCACAGCGTTGTGGAAGTAGCTCCCGTACCCCAGGTCGTGGGCCGTCTGCCACACCTCAGTCACAGCGCGACCGGCACTCTCCTGCGAGAAGTACTCGCGATAGAATGCCGCCCCCTCACCGCCGACCATGTCGAGGAGGATGCCGAGGTCGGCCCGGTAATCGGGCGTGTGGGGATTCTTGGCCCAGTACTGAGCACCCAGGCCCCAAGTCTTCTCCGTGTCGCCGTCATACTCGGCAAACTGTGGCACTCCATAGTCCTCTGCGTCGAAGAAGATGATGTCCACGCCCAGCCCCTCGCGCAGCCCCTTGGTCTGCAGGAGCCGACCGATCTCCAGCAGCACACCGACGCCCGACCCGCCGTCGTTGGCACCATCGATCGGGGTGTGCCACTTGGCGGGGTCGCTCTCCGCATCCGCATAGGGGCGCGTGTCCCAGTGAGCAAAGAGCAGGATCCGCTCCGATGCCTCGGGGCGATACCGACCGATGATATTGACGCACTCCAGCCGTGTGCCATCGTAGGCGGTCAGGGTCATCGGCTGCTCGATCACGTCGAGACCATGGCGAGCCAACTCCGCCGAGAGGAAGGCAGCGCACCGCTTATGCGCCTCATTCCCGGGC
>CAMXXM010000002.1 GCA_947253195.1 uncultured Porphyromonas sp. | reverse complement strand
AGGATCCCTCTGCCATCAGAGAGATCTCGTGTGACTCCGGAGCGTCTATCAAGATGGATGATAAGGGACTTCGCTTCAGCTCACTGTCGCTCTCAGCCGACTCGGGTGGCGAGATCCGTATCAAGGGCGACTGCCCCAGGATAGACATAGAGGCTGATAGTGGAGGTCGGGTCAGCGTGTCGGGAGTTTTCGGTCGGCTTGCAGCCTCGGCAGACTCCGGCGCCTCGGTAGCGATCCGAGGCAACATAGAGCAAGGGAGCTTCAGTGTCGACTCCGGCGCAAGAATAAGTGCCCGTGGGAGGGCAGGCTTTGCCGAAGTGGAGTGTGACTCTGCGGGGGTCTTTGACGGCAAAGATCTTATCGCAGATGAGGCAACCCTTGAGGCAGACTCCGGCGGAGTGATCCGCATCACCTGCAGAGGAGAGTACAGGAGCGAGAAGGACTCCGGTGGTGTGATCAAGGTAACACGTCCCAAGTGACTCTCTGACATTCCCCAATAATAAGACCCGAGGGGGTGCCGATCAGATGAGATCGGCACCCCCTCGGACTTGATGGATTAGAGGCGGGATCAGCCGCACCTGGAGGTGCCGCAGTCCTTACAGATCAGGCACCCCTCTTGGTAGACTAGCTGGTGAGAGCCGCAGTTGGGGCAGGTCTGACCGTCTGCCACTGTCCCGGATGTGATGTACCGTCTGAGAGCTCGCTCGACACCATTCTTCCAGGTGTTGATGCTCTCATTTCCGAGGTCAAGTCCGCGGACGAGATTGACCACCTGATCGATCGGCATGCCATAGCGGAGGACGCTGGAGATGAACTTCGCATAGTTCCAGAACTCAGGATTGAACTTCTCATCCAGTCCGGCGACCGTAGTGCGCAGTCCCCGCTTATTGGAGAATTCAAAGTCGTAGTGCTTGGATCCGTCCGGCTCATAGATCTTGATGATCTTGCCTTGGGTAACACGCTTCGGAATGTAGAGACCCTCATCCTCATCATCGATACCGGTGAAGATCTCGTAGGGACGCCCATCGCGCATACCGATAAAGGCGATCCAGCGCTCCTTGTTGTTTTGGAAGCGAATGATGTCCGCCTCCAGCTCATCAGGACGCTTCAGAGGCTCCATGCCGTCTGCAGTGAATGTGAGCGTAGGCAACTCGGGCTCTTTTTTCTCCTCCTTCTTCTTCTTAGTGGAGAGTAGTACGCCGTCACGTGAGCCCTCGCGGTAGATGGTACAGCCCTTACAACCTGCCTCCCAGGCCGTGAGGTAGAGGGTATTGACGAGCTCCTCGTCTACATCGTTGGGGAGATTGACGGTGACGCTGATGGAGTGGTCCACCCACTTCTGCATCGCACCCTGCATCTTGACCTTAGAGATCCAGTCCACATCGTTGGCGGTAGCCTTATGGTAGGGCGAGCGCTCAACGAGGGCATCGATCTCCTCCTGTGTGTACTCCTTGTCAGTGGGGATCCCGCTCGCTCTCATCCAGTCTCTAAACTTGGGGTGATAGACGATAAACTCCTCAAAGACATCCCCAGTCTCGTCGGTAAAGGTGGGATGAGTGCTGTCCGCTACCTCATTGCTATTTACCTTGCGCCGACGCTTGTAGACCGGCATAAACACCGGCTCGATGCCGGATGTGGTCTGGGTCATCAGGCTGGTGGACCCCGTGGGAGCGATGGTCAGGCAGGCAATATTACGACGTCCGTGCTTAACCATATCCCCATAGAGTTTCGGGTCAACCTCCTTGATGCGTTGGATAAAGGGATTCTCCTCCTCACGCTTGGGGTCGTAGATCTCGAAGGCTCCGCGCTCCTGTGCCATCGTGACGGAGCTGCGATAAGCGCTGAGAGCAAGCGTCTGCTGAACCTTGACGGCAAAGTCAGTCGCCTCCTTGGTCCCGTAGCGGAGACCGAGAGCAGCCAGCATATCCCCTTCACCCGTGATCCCAAGTCCGGTGCGGCGTCCCTTGAGCGTCTTCTCCCGGATCTTCTCCCAAAGGTGGTGCTCGACGTACTTGATCTCGTCGCTCTCCGGGTCACTCTTGATCTTGGCGAGGATGGTGTCGATCTTCTCCTTCTCAAGGTCAATGATATCGTCCATCAGTCGTTGAGCGTAGCCGATATGCTCTCTGAAGAGGTCGAAGTCAAAGGAAGCGTGATCTGTGAATGGATCCTTGACGTACCCATAGAGATTGACTGCCAGCAGGCGGCAGCTGTCGTAAGGGCAGAGCGGGATCTCTCCACAGGGATTGGTAGAGATGGTCTCAAAGCCAAGGTCCGCATAGCAGTCAGGGATCGACTCCTTGAGGATGGTGTCCCAAAAGAGGACGCCCGGCTCGGCGCTCTTCCAGGCATTGTGGATGATCCTGCCCCAGAGCTCGCGCGCCCTGATGACCTTTGTGTACTTCGGATCTCCCTCGCTGTCGACCGGGAAGCGGAGGGTGAAGTCCTTGTCGTCCCGTACTGCCTCCATAAAGTCGTCCGTGATGCGGACAGAGACGTTGGCACCTGTCACGGCTCCCTCCTCCATCTTGGCATCTATGAAGTCAGCGACATCAGGGTGCTTGATGGAGCAGGAGAGCATAAGAGCGCCACGACGACCATCCTGTGCTACCTCGCGGGTAGAATTGGAGAAGCGCTTCATGAAGGGGACAAGCCCGGTGGAGGTGAGGGCGGAGTTGCGAACCAATGATCCCTTGGGGCGGATGCCGGACATATCATGTCCCACTCCGCCACGGCGCTTCATCAGCTGCACTTGCTCCTCATCGATCTTAAAGATCGCCCCATAGCTATCGGAGGGTCCGTCGAGACCGATCACAAAGCAATTGGAGAGGGAGGCTATCTGCAGATCGTTGCCAATGCCGGTCATGGGGCTACCCTGCGGGACCAAGTATTGGAAGTGGTCCAGCAGTTCGACAACCTGACTCTCGGTCAGACCGTTGGGATATTGTGCTTCGATCCTCGCTATCTCCCGGGCGATCCGGTGGTGCATGTCGAGAGGAGACTTCTCGTAGAGATTGCCGTCGGCATCCTTTAGTGCGTACTTCGTGGTCCACACCTTGGCTGCCAGCTGATCTCCTCCAAAGTACTCCAGAGTAGCTTCGTACGCCTCATCGTACGAGTATGTTTTCTGAGTCATGAGTGAGACTTGACTTATAGGGTTGAGTAAAATTTTCGTCGCAAATATACTCTATTTTTGTTTCAGTGGAATACTTAACTCCACAGTTTTGGATAACTTTTTACGTCATAACGCTATAGAAGTTTACCACTTAGTGGCACTCAGAGTCATGGCTTGCTTCCTCAAAATAGCCGTTCTGTGAGGGAGGAGTTTTTAGTACCTTTGTGCTATTATTAATATAGCTCTGATCATCCTATGTGTCCCAATCATCCCACTGAGCAGTCGAGGGATATTGCTCCTGCTCTGAAGTATATCTGTGATTCCTTGCACTGTGAGGCTAGGCTAATGTCGAGACGGCTCCTGCTTAGCGATGCTGAGTGCGAGACGTTGACGTCCGGTCCTCAGGAGCAGCTTCCTGAGGGAGCTACAGGAGCGTTGCTCTCTGTCGCAGTGGAATCTGATCGGCTCCGCAGCTTAGTGGACGAGTCTCTGGACCCATACAATCTTCATCTCATCCCGTACTCCTTCCGGAGCAGTGGCGATGCGACGCTCCGCTCTGCGCTCTCGTGTGCTGAGCTGATCGCTGCTATGGAGCAGGGAGAGCTTGATCCGAGGGACGAGGGAGCGATAAAGGAAGTGAAGGGCTCGCTGGACGCCCTACGGGAGACAGTGGCGGTGGCTTCGATGACGGGTCTACCGATGCCGATGATGTCAGCTGCACTGCACTTCTTCCTCCAGATAGCGTACCGAGAGGAGAGACAGAAGTAAGGATGAGTATTTCACTGGATCTGCAGGCTCAGGACACAGGATCAGACGCGCGTGCCGGGGTACTGCACACACCGCACGGAGACATACACACACCGATATTTATGCCGGTGGGAACGGTCGGCTCCGTCAAGGCGGTCCATATGCGGGAGCTTAGAGAGGAAGTGGGTGCGGAGATTATCCTCGGCAATACCTATCACCTCTACTTGAGACCCGGGACGGAGGTGTTGAGGGCTGCCGGAGGTCTGCAGAAGTTTAATGGCTGGGGAGGACCGATACTGACGGATAGTGGAGGCTTCCAAGTCTTCTCGCTCACCGATACGAGGAAGATGACGGAGGAGGGCGTCACCTTCCGTAGCCACATTGACGGGAGCAAGCACCTCTTTACTCCCGAGCGGGTGATGGACATCGAGCGACTGATAGGGGGCGACATCATGATGGCCTTTGATGAGTGTCCTCCCGGGACTGCTGATCGTCGCTATGCCAAGGAGTCACTGGATCGTACCCTGGGGTGGCTGGAGCGATGCTTCCGTCGCTTCCGGAGTACTGAGCCCCTCTATGGCTATGGACAGTCACTTTTCCCGATCGTGCAGGGAGTCGTCTACCCCGAGCTGAGGCGAGAGGCGGCAGAGCGCGTGATTGAGTACGATGCTGATGGGTATGCCATCGGTGGGCTGAGCGTAGGGGAGTCCAAGGACGATATGCGCGCCATGATCGAGGTGGTCAATGAGGTGCTCCCTAAGGATCGTCCTCGTTACTTGATGGGCGTAGGTACACCGCAGGACATACTTGATGGCATCGAGCGGGGAATAGATATGATGGACTGTATCATGCCTACCCGAGATGGTCGCAATGCAAGGCTCTACACCTGGAAGGGGACAATGAATATGCGTAATGCGAAGTGGAAGGATGACTTCTCTCCACTTGACCCCTATGGCACCTCTTCCGTGGATAGAGACTACACCAAGGCTTACGTTCGTCATCTCTTTGCAGCGGACGAGCTGCTGGCTCTGCAGATAGCGAGCATACACAATCTCGCCTTTTACCTTGACCTCGTACGGACGGCAAGGAAGCATATCTTGCAAGGAGACTTCAGCAGCTGGAAGTCGCGTGTCTACGAGGACTTAGATCATCGGCTATAAGCATATATGGGACGCAAAACCCGTGACAAGAGTGCCTGGTACTCTTTCCTGTCCAGGATGGGGATCCTGAGGATCGATCGCTATATCATTTGGCGCTTCCTCTCTACTTTCCTCTTCACCCTCGCCCTCATTATGGCAATTATTGTCGTAGTGGACGTCCAGGAGAAGCTGGACAACTTTATGAATCCCCTTCTGACGATGCGCGAGATCATCGTCTACTACATTGCACTGATTCCGTACTTTGCGATCCTGCTGGCACCGCTATTCATCTTCATTGCGTGTGTCTTCGTGACGAGTAAGCTGGCAGCCCGGTCGGAGATCATTGCGATGTCATCGGCTGGGATGAGCTTTAATAGGCTTCTTCGCCCCTATATGATTGCGGCTGCCATTTTGTCGGCCTGCTTCTTTATTCTCTCCAGTGAGGTAATCCCCTATCTCAATAGGACACGCATCGACTTCACCAATCAGTGGGTGTACAATAGGGAGGTGAAGCAGGGAGATAATGTCCAGCTGGCTGTCCAGCCGGGGGTAAACGCATTCTTCAGCACCTATGACAAGGACAGCTACACCGGCTACAATTTCTCCCTCGAGCAATTTGAGGACAATACGCTCAGCAGCCGCTTGACCGCTCGACGCATTGAGTATCACCCTGACAGCGTCTATCACTGGACTGTCTACGACTACCACATTAGAGACTTCCATGGACTGGTAGAGAAAGATACGATGGGTGACCAGCTCGATACTCTGCTGATGATCACCCCGCAGGATATCCTCATCTCCCCTGAGGATGGGGAAAAGCTTACGACAGGTCAGCTCTATACCTATATACAAGCGCAGGAGAAGAGGGGTATGGGGAATATCAAAAACTTTCAGGTCGAGTATCACAGACGATTTGCCAGCATCCCTGCTGCATTCATCCTCACGCTGATCGGTGTCTGTCTCTCCGCACGTAAGGTAAAGGGGGGCATTGGACTCAATGTTGCCCTAGGACTTCTGATGGCCTTTGCCTACATCCTCTTCTACACCATCTCGGCCTCTTACGCCATCAGCGGTGCTATGTCTCCCTTTATGGCCGCTTGGCTCCCCAACCTGATCTTTATCCCCATCGCAATCTTCCTCTACTGGCGGGCCCCGAGGTGAGATGAAAAAGGGCACCTACAGGTACTATGGGGTGCTGCTTGGGCTCCCTCTCGGCACACCGATATTTACCTATCGGTGCGAGGAGGATGGTGTGTCACCGGACGAATTGCTCGGGCGAGTGGTCTTGGTACCGCTGGGTGCAGGGAAGATCGTCTCCGGTGTAGTCTGGAGCTATCAGGGTACAGTCTCTCCTCTTCCGGCCGGCAAGGTCAAGAGTATCCGCAAGGTGCTCTCCCATCCGGCCATACCCATGTCGGTGCGAAAGTTCTGGAGCTGGGTCGCTTCCTACTATATGTGCAGTCTTGGAGATGTCCTTCGAGCTGCCCTGCCGGCTCCCTTCCGACCGGAGGGAGGACAGCGCTATGTGCTGCTGGATAGTGCCACAGGAGACGAAGCCGAAGTCCTGCGAAAGGAGCTGGGACGGTCACAATTCTCACTGAAGGAGCTCAAGCAACTCTTTCCTGACGACTATACCGATCTCTACTCTTTGTGGTCTGAGGAGGGGAGTGTGGTCCCATACGATAAGGGCATCGGTGGAGGCGGAGCCCCTGTTAGCGAAAGAGGGTGGGGCGTCGGGCCTCTTATCCATCAGCCCGAGACTTTAGAAGTGGTGAGGAAGTCGCTTAAGCGTAGTCCCCAAGTGCTTGAGGCACTCGATCGCTTAGCATCCGACCCGGATGGGAGCGATCTCTTCTTCTCTACTCTCGCTGAGGTCTCAGACTATCTTGGGGTCTCAGCGTATGTAGTCGGGAGACTGAGAGAGTGCGGGGCCATTGAGGAGAAGGAGCGTGCTGAGGATGTCTCCGGTGAGACTCCTGGTAGGGAACCACACCGAGATGGGATAATGCCTGACCTGACGGGGCATCAGATCCTGCTGCTCCATATACCTCACTCCAGAGCCTGTGAGCGAGTGCCACTACGCCATCTCCACGAGGAGGTCACTCAGTCGAGAGGGCAGGTGTTGCTCCTCTTCCCTACATTAGAGAGTTTAAGAGAGGTCGAGGGTGAGATAAAGGAGGTCTTTGGGGCATCATACTTTCCCTACCACAGCGGAGTCTCTCAGTCGGTCCGACAGCGATCCTACTTGGCTGCATGGCGTCAGCGATCAGGGCTCTTTGTGGGACTGCGGTCGGCAGTCTGGCTCCCTCTGGGATCTCTTAGCGAGGTGGTGGTGATAGATAGTGAGCATCGTGGGTATAGACAATGGGAGCCGGTACCACGCTTTACCGCCTCCGATGCGGTGCTGGTGCTTGCCGCGCTGTCCGGTGCTAAGTCCTTGATCGTCTCAGCCACACCCTCGGTGGAGTGTATGGCTCAGGTGCTGAGGGGTAAGTATGCCCTCCAGACGATAGCCCCCGAAGCAAACGGAGGTAGGGTGTCGCTACAGACAGTCAGTATGAGGACCGCCTTTGATGACAATCAGGTCCAAGCTCGACTCTTATCAGACGTGATGGTGAGCGCCATTAGGGACACGATAGCAATGAGAGGGAAGGTACTCCTGCTCTATCAGCGTACCGGGTATGCCCGATCCATTGAGTGCAGTCACTGTGGCGAGCAGATCCTCTGCCCCCGTTGCCACACTGCCTTAAGACTGTCGTCAGATGCCAAGGTCATGGAGTGCCCTCTCTGCGGCTACAAGTCACCGCTCCCTATGAGATGCCCCCACTGTGATCAACCCACTCTCAGACCTATCGGGACAGGCATTGATCGACTGCAGGAGGCTGTGAGTCATTACTTCACCGGAGTACAGGTCGCTCTGGTGGAGTCGGAAGATAAGGTGCCGAGGGCAGATATTTTGCTCTGTCCCGACTACGATCCCCCCATCAGTCTGCTACACAAGGTCTCTATGGTGGGAGTGATCCAGCTTGATTTGCTCCTAACTCTTCCGGATCATCGGGCTGCAGAGCGAGCTTATCGGATGCTGACCACCTGTAGGGATGAGCTGCGAGATCGGAGCAAGAAGCTGATCATCCAGTACTTCTCCAAGTCACCCGCGCTTGATGCGTTCTTAGAGGACGACTACGAGACCTTTATGGAGCACGAGATGGAGGAGCGTCATCAGCTGCTTTTCCCTCCCTTCTGTCGCATCACGGACATTGTGCTTGAGTCAAGGAGTCAGGCTCTGATCAGCAGGTTTGCTGAGCGTGTGGCAAGGGAGTTGTCCCGACTGCTTCCTGATGTCCAGATCTTAGGTTCTACTCCGCTACCGGTCAATAAGCGAGGAGTCTCTTTTGGCTGCCGGGTGACGCTATTGATCCCCTTAGATGTTGCGCTGTCGCCTCTCCGCACTTTCCTGAGTAGCACTGTGGAGGGATGGGTAAGGTCCTCCGGCATCCGCTCCCTCCACTATTACTATGATGTGGATCCATAGTGGCTGATTTCTTTTACCGATATTAGAGATCACTAATACCGGTAAAAGAAATGACTAATATCGGTATTAGAGAAAGCTAATACCGATATTAGTTTCGAGACACATTTGATCAGACCATCTTAGCGAAGGTCTTATAACAGTGAAAAGTGGTAACTTTGTCTCAATAAGAGATGGGACCAGGGACAGGAGGGGTCTCGCTTATCTCCCTGCTTGATTTTGGAACTAATAAGTTAGTGGAATGATCAATCGATCGCTCATTCGTGTCAAGGTACTACAGGTACTCTATAATTTTTATCATACGGAGTCGATGTCAATCTCGACCGCCCAGGAGACGCTGGAGGCTGCTATGGAGAGCGACTATAGGGTCTATCTCTATCTCTGCGGGTTACCACTGGACTTCTCAGACTTGGCTCGCAAGCTTATTGGGATTGAGGAGGGGAAGTTTTCCCCAGATCCGGATCGTCTTGCCCTGCTGAGGGCAATAGAGACCAATCCTGTGGTGGAGTACCTCGAGGGTGATCAAGACTTCGTCGTGCGACGGATGGCTACCTCTATCTTCCACAATCCCGATCTGAGTGAGCTCCATGAGGGGGTGCTCTCAGAGACACTTGGCGAGCAGGCCGTGAGTGCTTCTCAGCTGGAGACCTTTGATGGAGCGCGCCAGTTCTATCGCGATCTATACGGTACCAAGTATCGGCAATCGGATAGGGTCTACGATATTCTGGAGGCGACGGATGCCTTTGTCACCGATGCTGATCTGCCTGTGGTTTTCTCTTTCGTCACCAAGTTTTATAACGGCCTGGATCCTGAGAAGGAGGTCTCTAAGCTGTTGCGCCCTAAGTTTGCCTCCAAGAGCGATGGTGACTTCGGTCCCACTCTGCTGCGAGCTGCCATAGACAATAAAGAGGCCTACCGGGAGAAGATTAGTAAGTACTTCAAGGGCTGGGACGCCGAGCGTGTGAGCGAAGTGGACTACCTGCTCATGCAGATGGCAATGGCTGAGGCCATCGCCTTCCCCACCATTGTCACGACGGTGACGATTAATGAGTATCTCAATCTTGCACACTCCTTTAGCTCCGAAAACTCTTATGTCTTCATCAATGGCATCCTCTTTAAGCTCTTCACTGACCTAAAGGAAGAGGGCAAGATCATTGGAGATTAATGGCTGACTGTTTTTAATCAATATATAGGATAATATGTTACAAGCAATACTTCTTCAGGCTCAAGCGCCACAGGGAAACGCCTTTATGAGCATCATCATGATCGTCCTGATGATCGTGATCTTCTACTTCTTTATGATCCGCCCACAGACGAAGCGGCAGAAGGAGCTACAGAAAGCACGCGAGGCTATGAAGGCAGGCGACAAGGTGATCACCAGCGGAGGCATGTACGGCATCATCCGCGAGATCAATAAGCCCAGTGGTCAGGTCACTCTCGAGGTGTGGGATGGTGTCAAGGTCAAGGTGGATATCAATAATATCTTCTCTCTCGAGGAGGTTGGTAAGGACAAGGACGCCAAGTAAAGTCCCACCGGTATCGCTTAGTTACCGATCATGATAGGACTTAGACGCAGGCTGAGAGAGGGTCGCTTCACCGCCTACTTTATGCGAGATAGGCGGTGGGTGGCGCTCTCTATCTGTCTGCTCATCTCTGTCTTCTTCTGGATCGTTGCAGCGATCGATGACCCGAGAGGCTATACCAAGGAGGTCGCTGTCCAGCTGGATAAGCCTATCCTCCCTACGAACTACCGGATGACGGACCTCTCTCAGTACCCTGAGGTGGTCTATGTCAAGGTTCATGCCAAGGGAGGTGCTCTGCTGAGGTATACCATTAATCAGATCGGACGATCCTCCTATAGAGTGCGCCCTACTGTGGATACCACTCAGCTACTACCTGAGGGCGGTCAGTATCGACTGAGAGAGGCAGACCTTAAGCGGCTGCTCCTGAGCAAGCCTCTCCACGATATCTCACGGATGGATCTCAATACCGCGACTGACGTCACAGTCTTCCCGGAGGACATCTCCTTCGCCTACGAGCCGCTCAGTGAGGGTAAAGCAGAGGTGCTATTTGGCAGCCAAATTGACTTTGGTGGTCATCGCAATTTTAAACTCTCTGACACCATCAGCCTTGTCCCCTCATCGGTACGGGTATTTGGTGTCAAGAGTGATCTGGAGGACTTTATGGCAGCCGGTGGTGTCCTCACGACGGATACGATCGGTCTGAGGATAAACAACCCCGGGCGTGATACCATACGCGTTGCCGTAGTGACGCCATCCGGTATCGATGCTCGTCCCGACTCCGTCGACGTTATCCTGAAAACCAACGAGCTGGTGTACCACAGCTTTACTACTTCCGACATCGAGATCCGGAATCTTCCATACGGCTATGATCTGACTCTCCTTCCCATGCAGGTCACGGTGACCTATTTGGTGCCAAAGGACAGGGTGGGAGAGAAGACACTCTTTGACCCGGGTCTCTATATAGATGCTCGCGAAGCATTTGATGAAACCAACAGAAAGTCCTTACTGCTCCACGTCGATAAGGTTCCGTCTCAAGTAGATATGATCCAGGTGGTACCTGACCGACTCGACTTTATCCTCCGTGAGAGGAAGTGATATGAGTAAGCGACCGTTTGTCATAGGCATCTGTGGTGGCATAGGCTCCGGTAAGAGCGTGGTGAGGAGTGTGCTGGGGCTGCTCCTTGGTGCTCCCACCTACGACTGCGACACCCGAGCTAAAGCACTATACAGAGACCCCGTGGTCCGGGCAGAGATCACCTCACTTCTGCATGAGGACCCCATTGACCAGAACGGTAGTCTCAATAAAGAGCTACTCTCGCAAGCACTCCAAAGCGAGCATCTCAGACCGCGCCTTGAGTCGATCGTTCATCAGGCTGTCAAGGACGACTTCGCCCGCTGGCTTAGCAAGTCTGCGGAGCCTTATGCGATACTGGAGTCGGGGATCCTTTTCTCCTCAGGACTGGATCGGAGTGTGGACTGCTCGATCGAGGTGGCTGCTGACGATGCCTTGCGGTCCACGCGAACTCGTCTCAGGGATCGGGACAGTGCCACTCAGTACAAGTCTATGAATAGTCTGCAGCACAAGGAAGCTGATCTCAGAAGCCGGCTGGCAGACCATACAATCTATAACAATGGATCTGACTCGCTGATCCATCAGTGCGAGCGGATCCTCACAGAAATTAATCATCGTTAGACATGAAACTATCAGAAATCGTCTCTATCTCCGGTAAGCCCGGACTTTTTCTCTTCATCAATAGCTCCCGAGTGCCCTACACTGTGGAGGAACTGGAGACCGGGCGTCGGATGCCGGTCTTTGGCCGGGATAAGATGAGTCTGCTCAGCAATATCTCTATGTACACCACCGAGGGGGAGAAGCCACTGGCAGAGGTGATGCAGGGGATGTACGAGACCTTTGGTGAGGAGATCCCGGATGCACAGACTGTCTCTGAGAGTGCTGAGACACTCAAGACCTTTATGGACAAAGCTCTCCCCAAATGGGATCAGGAGCGGATCCATCAGAGCGATATCAAGAAGCTGGCTAAGTGGTACCAGATCCTGCGACAGAAGGGTATGGACTCCTTCCTGCTCACTGAGGAGGAAGAGAAAGAGGACTGAAGTACCTCTACATCTTGATACAAAAAAAGCGGAGCACTCCTGATGAGTGCTCCGCTTTTTTATAACTATCGGAAAGTCCCGTGGGGGAATGGTGAGTGGCCGAGGAGGAAAGCCCGTGTGGGCATCACCTTACTAGAGGGCCACTGTAGCTCGAGTAGTTCAATCGTCCCCTTGGCGGTGCCTACAAATAGCCTCTTGTCGTCTGTCTCGAGAGGCTCACCAGGGGCGAGATCACGGCTAATCTGCTTCTTGCAGTCAGGGCTCACGCTTAAGATCTTGATCTCTACCTCTTCATCGGAGGTCTCATCGTGGAAAAGGGCGACAGCCTTGGGGTAGGGCGCCATAGCCCGCACACGCCTGTCGATCTCCTCAGCAGCCATCGAGGTGAAGCGTATGGTCTGCTCCTCCTTAAATATCTTCGGAGCCATCGGCAGGTGAGAGACATCCTCAGGCTGTGGCAGACCGAGTTGCTCCTTTGGCTCTCCAGACTGCTCTATTAGGTCGATCGTCTCCTCAATCACCTTTGCCCCAACGACCATAAGTTTGTCATGCAGGGTCCCGCCTGTCTCATCTGCTGATATTGGTACACGCTCCTGGAGAAGTACTCGTCCCGTGTCGATCTCCTTATCAAGTAGAAATGTGGTGACACCGGTCTCCTGCTCGCCATTGATCAGCGCCCACTGGATCGGTGCTGCTCCACGGTACTTAGGCAGGAGGGCAGCGTGGAGATTGATTGTCCCGCGCAAGGGCATATCCCAGACCTCCTCGGGGAGCATCCTAAAGGCGACGACAATAAATAGGTCAGCGTCAATCTCTCGTAGGCGCTCCAGAAACTCCCCGTCGCGCAGCCGCTCCGGCTGGAGGATTGGTACCTCGGGCAAGAGCTCCTGAGCAGTACGCTTGACCTCTGAGGGCTGGAGCTTATGGCCACGCCCCTTGGGCTTATCGGGCATCGTGACTACAGCAACCACCTCTCGATGGTGCTCTACGAGCGATCGGAGAGAGTATGCGGCAAATTCGGGTGTGCCGAAAAATACGATTTTCATTTTCTTATTCGTCACCAAAGTTGAGGTTGAGCACCCTCCGATAGACGTTGAGGATAGCCGACTTAGAGATGAAGCCGACATACTTACCCTCCGGGGTCTCCACCGGGAGATTCCATAGTCCGGAGTCGTCAAAGATGGTCATCACATCCTCCATCTGCATATTCGTTTTGATTCGGATCCCCGGCTCTACCATGAACTTCTTCACCCGGAGCCTCTCGTATAGGTCGGGGCGGAACATGATATTTCGGATATTGTCCAGCATCACAATGCCCACTAAGTGGTCGTCATCGTCCAGCACCGGGAAGATATTGCGCTGGCTCTCCGTGAAGGTCTTCACCGTCTCACCGAGGGTCTCTTCCGGATGCAGTGTCTTGAATTTCTTCTCCACCACATCCTCCACGTCCATCAGTGTCAGTACGGCTCGGTCTTTCTCGTGCGTCACCAGCTGACCCTCTTCACCCAGCCGCATTGCATAGATATTGTACCTCGTGAAGATCCGCATAAAGCCGTAGGAGATCAGCGACACCACCAAAAGTGGGAGAAAGAGATTGTACTGCCCTGAGAGCTCCGCAATGAGGAAGGTCCCAGTCAGCGGAGCATGCATGACGCCCGCCATCAGTCCCGCCATACCCATGAGGGTAAAGTTTTGGTGGGGCAGGTAAGTCTCTATGCCGAGTTCACCGCATAGGTAGGAGAAGAAGAAGCCAAGGAAAGCGCCCACAAAGAGGGTAGGGGCAAAGGTTCCCCCGCAGCCGCCACCGGAATTGGTTGCCACCGTGGCGAAGATCTTCAGCAGCATAGCTGCCAGGAGGAAGAGGATAAAGCTCCTATGGGAGGGGTCGGAGACATTCTCCAGCAGTGAACCCTCCAAGATCCTCTCCGGGTGATCGCTCATCAGCATCGAGATGATGTCGTACCCCTCACCATAGAGAGGGGGGAGGAGGAAGATGAGGCTGCTCAGGATCAGAGACGCAATCACAAAGCGGACGCTCCAGGTACTGATACCGCCAAGCTTACGCTCCAGCCAGGAAGAGCATCGGGTAAAGTAGAGTGACAGACCACCGCAACAGAGTCCGAGAAGAACCACGTATGGTAATCTATTGAGGGTAAACGCCTCCTCTGCCGTCATCGGAAAGAGGGCACCCATACCGAAGATCAGGTAGCTAACCGTCGCTGCTGTCACAGATGAGATCATCAGCGGCATCACGCTGGTGAGGGTGAAGTCCATCATCAACACCTCAATGACGAATAGCAGTCCGGTGATCGGAGCCTTGAAGATCCCCGCAATCGCTCCGGCCGCACCGCACCCCACGAGGAGCATAAGGTTTCTGTGCTCCAAATGGAAGAGCCGACCTATATTGCTCCCTATGGCGGCACCGGTAAGCACGATCGGTGCCTCAGCTCCCACAGAGCCTCCCAGCCCGATGGTGATAGACGAAGCAACGACAGAGGTCCAGGTGTTGTGGGGCTTCAGTCGACTCTGACGTCGGCTGATCGCATAGAGCACCCTGGTGATGCCATGGGAGATATTGTCTCTGACGATGTACTTCACGAAGAGACCACAGAGGAAGATCCCCACCACTGGCGTGATGAGGTAGGAGAGATAAAGGTCGGTATGGGTGTTCAGTCCGATAACGAAGTGCTGTATCGTGCTGACAAACCACTTCAGCAGCGCAGAGACGAGCGCACAAGCGACACCGGTAAGCAATGCCAGTGCTGTCACCGGCATTCCCCCGGGGAGATGCTTATGGAGCCAGTCGGAAAATGGCTTTCTTGGTTGTGACTTTACCTCTGTCGCCTGCATTTACCGGATCACCTTTACCTCGCCTCTCAGTCCCAGCTTGATGATGTTGGAGGCTACATGCTTCGTCTGCTCCTCTTGGCGATACCTCACAACGTAGTCCACGCCATTGCGCACTTCGTCAGCAATGTCTGCAAAGGCAGCGGGAGATGGTTCGCCTGAGATATTCGCCGAGGTACTTACGATAGGTCCGCCCAGCCGCTCACACATTTTCTTACAGAAGGGATCTCCCACCACTCTGATACCGGCGCTACCATCCTCAGCGAGGAGGTTGGGAGCGAGACCAACGGCATCGGGATAGATGATCGTCAGAGGCTTCGTCGCCGTGTCCATCATGTCGTAGGCAATGTCCGGGATGGTCCGGACAACTTGCGCCAGCATCCCATCGCTTGACACGATAGAGAGGAGTGCCTTAGCATCATCTCTCTGCTTTAGAGCAAATATCCGACTCACAGCCTCAGCATTGGTCGCATCGCAACCAATGCCCCAGATGGTGTCTGTGGGGTAAAGGATCAGACCACCGCGCTTCAGCGTGTCGACAGCCTCGCTCAGATCCTCCAAGTCCCAGCGGGGCATCTCTTCTTGCTCTTCGTCCATTCTCTTCTTCATATCTATATCTGCATAAAGTCTCGGTAAAAGTCGATCGCCTCATCCAGCTCCTTGGGTGTAAAAAGCTCTGCGGGTGCAGGCTTGCCGATGCCATCCAGCATCACCACCGGCACCCCCTCCTCAGCCGAGCGGAGCTTCTTATCCTGCCGGGCAAGGGTGTGTATCTGCTCATACTCTGTACAGAGGACAGAGACGGGAGGGAAGTGGTCTCGCACAACTCTCGCCAGCTGCATCAGCTGCTCTTGGGGCAGCCGCTCTCTGCGGAGTGATAGGTACCCCTCCATCACCAGACCGGCAGCCACGGCAATCCCATGAGGCACCGGCTCGCCCTTGCTTAGATGAAGCGCCTCCAAAGCATGCCCGAGGGTGTGACCGAGGTTGAGGAACTGTCGTCTGCCACCCTTGTCCAGCGGATCCGAGGCGACCACCTCTGTCTTGTAGTCAATACAGCGTCGGATGAGCGAAGGGGCTACCTCAGCCGTCCCCCACAAGTCCTCATCCACGGAGAATCCCGCCAGCATGGAATACTTCAGGATCTCACCCCAGCCGGAGAGTAGCTCCAGCTCAGGTAGTGTGGAGAGGAAAGCGGGTGCTATCAGTACCTCCTCGGGGGTGTAGAAAGTCCCGATACCATTCTTCACGCCCTCAAAGTCTATCGCTGTCTTACCGCCAATTGAGGCATCTACATCGGCCAGTAGAGTGGTCGGGACATAGACCAGCCCCATTCCTCGCTTGTAGGTCGCAGCGGAGAGCCCCGCCACATCCAGCAGCGCTCCGCCTCCGATCGCTATCATTAGGTCTCCTCGGGTCGCACCCAGGTCTGTAAGTCCACTCCAGAGTCGGATCAGCTGCTCAGCTGTCTTCTCTTCCTCACCGGGAGGAAGTACAATGTCAGCAGATGCTATCCCGATCCGATCAAGGCAATGGTCGGCACAATTGCTCTCGGTTACCCAGATTGCTCGACGACCTGACGTCAGTGACTGAAGTCGGGTGCGAAGCTCCTCAAGACTGTCGAAGAGTGTATGGTAGAGCGGAGACTCCATCACTTTTACTTCTTCTTAAGTCCCAGTTCTTCTAGGATAAAGTCAACCGCCTCAGGCAGCCCCTCAGGTCGCTTCCCGCCCGCCGTAGCGAGGGAGGGCTGACCACCGCCACCTCCTTGGATGAATTGACCGGCAGCCTTAACTAACTTACCGGCGTTGTACCCCTTCTTTACGAGGCCATCGCTGATCAGCACTGTAAGGAGTGCCTTGCCCTCATCCTTAGACCCGCTCACGAAGACATAGTCGCCATCCAGCACTTGTTTGAGCCCGAAGGCGATGTCCTTAGCAAGAGCAGACGGGATCGCTACGTCAGGGCGAATCACCTTCACGCCATCCACCAGCTCATAGTGCTTCTGCAGACGACTTATCAGGCTCCCCTTCTCCCGATCATAGGCCTGCTTCACCTCGGCAGAGAGGGTGTGATTCTCCTCCAGCACCTTCTTGATGGCAGAGATCAGGTTGCCCCCACCGAAGTAGCTCTTCACGCTCTCGATTGTGTCCTCCAGCTCATGCACATAGTCAAGAGCAGCGGGACCGGTAACGGCAAAGATACGGCGTACGCCGGCTGCCACGGAGGTCTCCTGGGTGATGTGGAAGCTCCCCAGTACCCCGGTTGATGGAGCATGGCAGCCGCCACAGAGCTCGATGCTGTCGCCGAATTGCATTACCCGGACGTACTCCCCGTACTTTTCACCGAAGAGGGCAATGGCTCCCATCTCCTTTGCCTTGGAGATCGGTACATCCCGATGCTCAACCCGCTTGTAGTCTGCTTGGATCGCCTCATTGACCATCCGCTCCACCTCTCGGATCTCCTCCCTCGTCAGCTTCTCAAAGTGGGCAAAGTCGTACCGGAGTACACGATCGCTCACGAGGGAGCCCTTCTGCTCCGTCGTGTCGCCAAAGAGTGTCCTCAATGCATGATCCAGTAGGTGGGTGGCGGTGTGGTTACGCTCAATATTATACCTACGCTCGCTGTCAATGGAGGCAAGGAAGTCCTGATGAGGATCGGAAGGCAGCTTATCCACGAGGAGCATCGGCAGGTTATTCTCCTGGATCGTATCGAGGACCTTGATCCTCTCCTGATCCTCCTCACCGATGAGAGTACCGGTGTCACCCACCTGACCGCCCATCTCAGCGTAGAAGGGAGTTGTCTCAAGAACCACCTGATAGCTCTTTTTCCCATTCTGAGTCACCTGGCGGTAGCGGACAATCCGAGTCTGCGCCTCGTGCATCTCGTAGCCAACGAAGGTGGTCTCTGTCTCCTGGTCACCGATCCACTGCCAGTCTCCGGTCTCGGTATGCTGAGCCTTACGAGCGCGCTCCTTCTGCTTCGCCATCTCGCTGTCAAAGCCCTTCAGGTCAGCCTCCATACTCTGCTCCTCGAGGATCAGCTCCGTGAGGTCTGCGGGGAAGCCGTAGGTGTCGTAGAGCTCGAAGATGATCTCGCCGGGCAGAGTCTTCTCTCCCCTCTTCTTCGACTCATCGATATGAGACTGCAGCATCTCGATACCGGTGGAGAGGGTCCTGAGGAAGGCGCTCTCCTCCTGCCTCGTCACGCGAGTGATCAGCTCCTGCTGAGCCACCAGCTCGGTGTAGTGTCCGCCCATACTCTCCACAAGGGTGGGAATCAGGCGGTACATAAAGGGCTCCTTAAGATTGAGGAAGGTATAGCCGTACCGAACTGCGCGCCTGAGGATCCTTCGGATGACGTAGCCCGCTCTAGTACTTGAGGGCAGCTGCCCGTCAGTAATAGCAAAGGCTATCGCCCTTATGTGGTCAGCGATTACGCGCATAGCCACATCGGTCTTCTCAGACGAACCGTAGGCCACGCCGGAGATCTCTGCCACCTTTCCGATGAGAGGCTGGAAGACGTCGGTGTCGTAATTGGACTTCTTCCCCTGCATGGCCATACAGAGGCGCTCAAGCCCCATACCGGTATCAATGACGTGGTGGGGCAGAGCCTCAAGGTGACCATCTGCCATACGATTGTACTGCATGAAGACGAGGTTCCAGATCTCGATCACGAGTGGGTCGTCCTGATTGACGAGGTCTCTGCCGGGGATGCGGGCGATTTCTTCCTCGCTTCGCAGATCGATGTGGATCTCTGAGCAGGGACCGCAGGGACCGGTCTCGCCCATCTCCCAGAAGTTGTCATGCTTGTCCCCATTGAGGATCCTCTCCTCCGGCAGTAGCTTTGCCCACGCATCATATGCCTCCTGATCCCGTTCAAGACCCTCCTGAGGCGCTCCCTCAAAGATGGTGACATAGAGCCGATCCTTTGGGAGCTTGTACACCTCCGTTAGTAGCTCCCAGGCCCATGGGATGATCTCCTGCTTGAAGTAATCCCCGAAGGACCAGTTCCCCAGCATCTCAAACATGGTGTGGTGGTAGGTGTCGTGTCCCACAGCGGAGAGGTCGTTGTGCTTACCGCTCACGCGTAAGCACTTCTGAGAGTCGGTTACCCGCGGGTACTTCCTCGGAGCATTCCCGAGGATGATGTCCTTGAATTGATTCATCCCCGCATTGGTAAACATAAGGGTCGGATCCCCCTGCAGGACCATCGGAGCGGAGGGAACGATATGATGTCCTCGCTCTGCAAAGAAGTCAAGGTACATCTGACGGATTTCATTAACCGTTTTCATATCTACTAAGAAGTGTATCGATGAGACCCCGATCTTGACATTGGGGTCATTAGTTTCTCTCTCACAAAGGTACTAATGAAAATGGACGCAAAGAAATGCACGCCCCGACGTCCGAGGACAGTAGCCCATAGGAGCGTTCATTTTCCTAAGAATAAGCCCCTCATAAGCCCTGAAAGGCTGGACTAAATTCTCACAATGAGTGATATGTATTTCTCTGGTCTCTGATTGCTCCCAACATTGGGTGTATCCACTCCATATATTAGGTGTACATATGAAAATTGCTGCCGGTCCTTAAGGTGAGCAAAATCAGTTGCCAGACTTTGGAGAATAGAGGCATTAAACCAGCACAATGGCATTATTTTCTCTACCTTTGCAGCGTAATCAGCAGTCTAAAATATTCAAGCGTCTCACATCTATAAGGTATGGAGCAACTTAAGCACGAGTGTGGAGTGGTACTAATCCGACTTCGAAAGCCTCTCGAGTATTATTGGGAAAAATATGGCACCAGACGCTATGGTCTCAATAAGCTCTACCTGATGATGGAGAAGCAACACAATCGTGGACAGGATGGGGCCGGTGTCGCCTGTGTCAAGCTTCAGGCTCCTGTAGGTACAGAGTACCTCTTCAGAGAACGTGCCCTCGGCTCAGGCGCCATTGCTGAGATCTTCAATACCATCCATCACTCCATCGATGAGGCAGTCGCTGATGAAGAGGCTGACGACCGCTTCTATGCTGAGTCGGCTCCCTATATTGGTGAGTGCTATATGGGGCATCTCCGCTACTCCACGACCGGGAAGTCCGGCTTGCAGTATCTCCAGCCGGCGCTGAGACGCAATAACTGGCGGGCTAAGACACTCGCCATGTGTGGGAATTTTAATCTCACCACTGTCAAGGATATATTCAAGTACATCACTGCCCGTGGACAGCATCCTCGTGACACTTCTGATACGCGCGTGCTTATGGAGCTCCTCGGCCACCGCCTCGATCGTGAGGTGGAGCGGCGCTATGCGGATAGCAAGGCCAAGGGACTTGAGGGGATGGACATAACGGAGGATATTGAGGATCATATCGATGCCCTTCAGCCTCTCAGGGAGTGCGGACCAATGTTTGACGGAGGCTACGTCCTCTGTGGCATGACCGGTAGTGGTGAGATGTATGCGTTTCGTGACCCCTGGGGCATCCGTCCTGCCTACTACTACTATGATGACGAGATCTTCGTGGTCGCCTCTGAGCGACCGGTGATCCAGACAACGCTCAATCTTACCTTCGACAAGGTCCATCAGCTCCAGAGAGGGCAAGCCATTGCTATCGACCGGAGTGGGGAGAATGTCCATCTGGAGCAGGTGCTTGAGCCGGAGGAGAATAAGGCGTGCTCCTTTGAGCGGATCTACTTTTCCCGCGGGAGTGACATTGACATCTACCATGAGCGAAAGGCTCTCGGCAGCTATGTGGTGCCGGAGATCCTCAAGAAGGTGGATTACGACTTAGACAATACCGTCTTCTCCTTTATCCCCAATACGGCAGAGGTGGCTTACCAAGGGATGCTTCAGGGACTTGAGGACTACCTCGACTGGCGGAAGCAAGAGCTGCTGGAGATGCCGGAGAATAGGAACTCGGAGAGGATCCACGACATCCTCCGGAAGCGTATCCGCTCGGAGAAAGTGGCGATCAAGGACATCAAGATGCGAACCTTCATCACCGAGGGGGCATCACGCAATGAGCTGGCGGCTCACGTGTATGATGTCACCTACGGGTCTATACGCAGGGGTGAAGACAATCTCGTCGTGATTGATGACAGCATCGTCCGCGGGACGACTCTCAAGGAGAGTGTCATCCGCATCCTTAATCGACTCGGTCCGCGCAAGATGGTGATCGTCAGCTCCGCTCCTCAGATACGCTACCCGGATTGGTATGGTATCGCTATGAGTCGAATGGAGGAGTTCGTCGCTTTCCGTGCCGCCATCTCACTCCATAAGGAGCGGGGTATGGAGGATCGGATCAGCGAGCTCTATGAGAGGATCAAGTCCCTTATTGGGAGCGAGGAGGTGCGACAATCTAATTTTGTCAAGGAGATCTACGAGCCCTTCTCTGTCGAGGAGCTCAATCAGCAGATGATCAAGCTGATGCGGCCCGCTGAGGTCACTTGCCCGATAGACATTGTCTTCCAGAGCATCGAGGGTCTCCACAAGGCTATCCCCGACAATCCGGGGGACTGGTACTTTACCGGAGACTACCCAACACCGGGTGGTATGCGTTTAGTTAATCAAGCCTTCATCGACTATTACGAAGAGGACTATAGAAGATAAGAGATACACGAAACCATATAGCGACCATGAAAAAGAAAGGTAAGCTCATCTTACAGGACGGTACCTGCTACGAGGGGACACTCTTTGGTGCCACTGATAAGAATGTCAGCGGAGAGGTTGTCTTCAATACCAGTATGACCGGCTACCCCGAGGCTCTGACGGATCCCTCATATATGGGTCAGATGCTTGTCTGCACATACCCGATCATAGGCAATTACGGATTTCCTCCGGAGGATGTAGACCCCGCCACCAATCTGGCTCTCTACCTCGAGAGCCGGGAGCTCCATCCACTCGCACTCATCGTCCATGACTATACTGATGACTACTCTCACTGGAATGCCGCAGAGTCTCTCTCTGATGCTCTTGAGCGCCATGGCGTGGTTGGACTCTCCGGTATTGACACGCGGGAGCTTACCAAGGATATCCGTGACCATGGTCCGCTCATCGGTAAGCTGGTGGTGGACGACCAGGATATAGACTTCTTCCAGACCGATGAGGTCAACCTCGTTGCTGAGGTCTCCACACCTGAGGTGATCCACCTACCCAGGAGTGGTGCCAAGCGAGTGGTCCTCGTGGACTGTGGTGCAAAGGAGAATATTGTCCGGATGCTCCTCGACCGCGATGTTGACCTCACGATCGTTCCTTGGGACTACGACTTCACCGTGATGGATTATGATGGTCTCTTCATCAGTAACGGACCGGGTAATCCGATGCAGTGCACCGCCCTCATTGACCATGTACGACAGGTCATTGAGAGCGGTGAAAAGCCTATAGGTGGGATCTGTATGGGAAATCAGATTATGGCTCTTGCCATTGGTGCCGAGGTGAAAAAGATGAAGTTTGGTCACCGCTCAGCCAATCAGCCGGTACGTCTCTGTGGCACAAATAAGTGCTTTATCACCAGTCAAAATCACGGTTTCGCCGTAGACAGCGACACACTGCCCGCCGGATGGCGTCCCTACTTTGAGAACCTCAATGATGGCTCCAACGAAGGTATCATCCACGAGTCCGGGAGGTACTTCGCGGTCCAGTTCCATCCCGAGTGCCACGGAGGCCCGATGGATACCGAATTCTTTTTTGATGACTTTATTAAGCTCCTATACTCGTGAACGTAAAGAAATACAAGAAGATCCTCCTCCTCGGGTCCGGTGCCCTCAAGATCGGCGAGGCGGGCGAATTTGATTACTCAGGATCTCAAGCCCTGAAGGCTCTCAAGGAAGAGGGGATTCATACCGTCCTCGTCAATCCCAACATCGCCACGGTGCAGACATCGGAGGGTATTGCTGATACGATCTACTTCCTCCCCGTCACTCCGTACTTCATTGAGCGAGTGATCAAGAAGGAGCGTCCCGATGGCATTATGCTCTCATTCGGTGGACAGACTGCACTCAACTGTGGTGTCGCCCTCTACGAGAAAGGGGTCCTCCGGGACTATAACATAGAGGTCCTTGGGACCCCCGTCCAGGCCATTATGGATACCGAGGACAGGGAGCTCTTCAGCGAGCGTATGCACGAGATCGGGGTTCATACCATCTCCAGCGAGGCATGTGAGGATATAGAGCATGCCCGCGAGGCTGCCAAGAAGCTCGGCTATCCTGTCATCATCCGTGCTGCCTACGCCCTCGGTGGTATGGGAAGTGGCTTTTGCGACAACGAGGAGGAGCTAAATGCTCTCTGCGAGCGCGCTTTCTCCTTCTCTCCTCAGGTACTGGTCGAGAAGAGCCTCAAGGGGTGGAAAGAGATCGAGTACGAGGTCGTGCGTGATAAGTATGACAATTGCATAACGGTCTGCAATATGGAGAACTTCGACCCACTCGGCATCCATACCGGTGAGAGTATCGTCGTTGCCCCCTCTCAGACCTGTCTCTTATACACATCTCCGAGCCCAC
>CAMXXM010000001.1 GCA_947253195.1 uncultured Porphyromonas sp. | reverse complement strand
CACCCGCTGACGGTCGACATGGTCGGGGCTGCACTCCCGGACACCCTTCGCTTGGAGCCGCGGAGTGAGCTGTTGGAGGGACTGGTGGTGAGTGCCGAGCGTCCTGTGATAAAGCTGCTGGAGGGGGGCATATCGAGCTACGACGTGGAGCTGCTCTTCGAGAAGAGTCCCGTCTCCACCGCCTACGAGATGCTCTGCCGCCTCCCGGGGATGAGGGAGGAGGGCGGTGTGCCGGTACTCACCGGGGTGTCGGGCTTTACCTTGGTGATGAATGGTAAGCCCTCCTCTCTGCCACAGGATCAGCTGCTGGAGCAGCTCAAGACCATCCCGGTGTCACTGGTGGCAAGTGCGGAGATCTCCTACACGCCGATCGCCCGGTATAGGGCTAAGGGGGCATCCGTCAACATTGTGCTCAAGCACCAGTCCCGAGAGCGAGTCACATCCGGACTCTCCGCCCAGCTCTTTGGGACCTATACCTCACAGTACTACAGCCGGTATGCTGCCGGGGGAAGTGCCTTATACACCTCTCCGAGCGGACTCTCCGTCTCGGGGAGGTATGGTGCCGGTCTCGGCGACCAGATCTCCGATCTGTCGGTGGTGACTGGCCCCCTCGGCTCCTTGCCGGAGATAAGGACCCGCAATGTCGGGAAGAACTCCTTCACCACTCATACCCTCTCCCTTGACCTGGGGTACCGGAAAGGGCGTCACGACCTGTCGACGACTTACTACGGCACATTCTTCCCCAATAATCACTTTACCGAAAAGGATATTGAGCGCTCTCATCCGATAGTGCAGGAGCAGGAGTCCCAGAGGCGGACACACCACCTCAGCGTGGAGTATGGCTACGACGGACACCTGATGGTCGGCGCCTTCTATACGGACTATCACCACAGCCAGGCTGTCACCTACGGCACGGGAATGGACGCAACGCCGCGTGAGGCCTTTGCCTTCGACAACGGACAGCGGTCTCGGGTCGTGGGTGCGCATGTGGACAATAGCCACCGGCTGGGAGGCGGCTGGGGGATCGAGTACGGGAGCAAGTTCTCCCTCTCCCACACCGCCAATCGTCAGCAGTACTGGGTAGTCGCCGGAGAGACGCAGACGGCTGACCCGACTGAGCGGGTGAGTCGGGAGCTGCTGGCGGATATATACCTGGGGGTCAAGAAGCAGCTCACAGCCGCACTCTCCATCGATGCGACTCTCATCGGGGACTATGCCCGATACTACGGTCATGAGGAGACCTTCCGACTGATGCCGCAGGCCTCCCTCCTCTACAGGATCTCTCAGACGGATATGCTGCAGCTCTCCTTTAACTCTCAGAAGAAGTACCCCGCCTACTTTGAGCGGGAACCCTTCTCCACTCAGCGAAGTGCCGTCCAGGTGTGGAAAGGTAATCCTGAGATCAGACCCTTCGTCGCCTACAATGCGCAGGCGGTCTATGTGCTGAGGGGGAAGTACCAGTTTGTCATCAGTGAGAGCTACGCCCCTCGCTACTTCGTCCAGCAGATGTACCTCGATCCGGAGCTGGAGAAGATCGTCTACAAGACCTGGAACTGGCACTACTACAATAACCTCAGCCTGACGGCGGTTGCGCCTCTTCCCAAGACCGGTTGGTGGCAGGGGCGGCTGGTGCTGGATGTCAGCCCCACGCGGATCAAGCTTGATGTGCCTTTTGTCGGGACGGTAGATCGCCGGCGCACTTCTCTATTTGGCTCACTCACCAATGACTTTGTGCTCAGCGAGCGTAACGGACTCACCGCCGGACTTGACTTCTCCTACCTTACGGGGGGTATGCAGGGGCTCTATGACTTCTCTGATATCGTCAGTCTGAGTGCGAGGATGAAGTGGGTCAGCCGCGACAAGAAGTGGAGCGTGACGATGCGGGGCAACGATCTCCTGGAGAAGGGAACGCCTAAGATCAAGGCGAACCAAGGGGTGCAGCAGTTTGAATTTGTCCCCAGCCGCTACGGGCGAAACTTTAGTCTGGACATCCGCTACACCTTTGGCAACTATAAGAGCGTGAAGAACCCGTCGCAGCTGGACACCAGCCGCTTCGGTATGTAAGACGGCCTTTAGGTATCTTGTCGGGTCCAACGATAGACACCTATTATAGTATGCGCACCTGCTTTAGATCTACACTCCTCGTCTCGCTGCTCGTCTTGCTATCGACCTCAGTCGTGCGGGCGCAGCAGTGGATGGACCCTGCCGATGCCGATCCCTGCCCGGTGCAGAGGCGGTTGACTACCGATGCCGGTCTCTACGAGCGGGCCGGGAAGGGAAGCGGCTCCGATGGGCTGTTGGTGGAGTTTTACACCACCTCGCCGACGATCCGCGTCCGGATCACCGCCGACGGGGCGATCTCATCGGGAGTAGACCTCTTCGCTACCGACTGCGACGGAGTGACACGACCCTGCCGAGAGACTATGGTAGCGGGCGACATCATCACCTTTACCAAGCCGAAGACGAAGAGCGCCCATAAGTACGGCGACCGCTGCCGACTCTATCTGCCCCTCGGAGTGACGGTCACGTCACTGCAGGTGGGCGTGGACGAGGGGGCGCACTTTGACTGGATGCCCGACCGGGTGGAGCGACCGATCTTAGTCTGCCTGCCGGCGGAGCGTGGCGTGAGTCCGTCGGCGACCCGTGCGGCTCGGCTGGAGCGCGAGCTGGACATCCCGGTGATCGCTGTCCCTGAGGGGTTGTCTAAGGAGGAGATGATGAAGTCCCGGCCACGCCTTATCCTTACGGGGGAAGCGAAAGACCTTGCCTCAGAAGCGAGGGAGGCACTGGGGCTGCCGACGAAGTGGGTCTGCCCGCCGGTGACTCAGTCGAGGGATCGGGCGTCCTACGTCTGGGAGCAAAGGCACAACGAGGTAATCCTCCGCAATCGGACCGCCAAGCCGAGCGTGCTGGTGCTGGGCAACTCTATCATGCACTACTGGTCCGGGCTGCCGGCATCGCAGCACCACCGCGGGGATGACTCCTGGAGCAAGCTCTTCGGAGATCGCGTAGTGACCAATATGGGCTTCGGCTGGGACCGGGTGGAGAACCTGAATTGGCGCCTCACCCACGGGGAGCTCGACGACTGCGACCCCGAGGTGATCCTGCTCGCCATCGGCACCAATAACCTCTCCGCCGGAGACGACAACCGGCACATCGCCCTCGGCATCGCTGAGACGGCTACCCTCATCCGGCGCATGAAGCCCAAGGCTCGGCTCTACGTCCTCGGGGTGCTGCCCCGCAAGGATATGATGTCCCGGATCCGCCCGCTCAATATGCTGACCGAGTCGCTCATCAGCATCGTCCCCGGAGCCACCTTCATCGACGTCTCCGAGGGGCTGACAGAGGACGGCAAGCTCATCGATGCCCTCTTCCGCGATGGCCTGCATCCCAATGCCGACGGCTACCGCATCCTCGGCGACAACATCGCCCGCAGCGTGAACCTCTGAATATTGTGTAAATCCATTAATTCCGCAAGAAAAAGGTGAGTACAAACAAGGGGTAATTCGTGTACCTTACATATACTAAACACTGATACTCTAGCGGATGACGTATCAGATATACGTAAAGGTCGTGACTTCTCCCAGCCCGCTGTCCAAAGATCCTACAAATTCAATATCGACAACGTACTCAACAACCTGCTGACGCAGTCAGTATTGCAGTGCTCTGACTCGAGAAAAGACGGAGGAGTGGATAGCCTTTGACAACGATAACGTACTGATAAAGATGGAGAAACAGGATGTAAAGTACACCTTTAAGGAGTGCCGGAGCCACTTCCCCCGTGTGGCTTTCGTCAACGGACACCCCTTCTACGTCGAGAATAGGGATGGAAACATTGACCGGCTCAAAAACGGCTTCGATTGGTCTCCCCTCCACTCCTCTGAGATGAAGTCCGGCACGGTCTTTAAAGACCAAAAACAAGAATTAAGAGCTGATCTGATCGCCATCACTCAAAAAAGTGTCCTGTCGGCACTATTGGTTTTATGCAGAATTGAGGATCCGCTTTTGTTTGGGAAGGTGGGGGAAAAAGTGGAACTTTGTGTCTATCCTATATGACCATGACACCAAGTCGTGTTACCTCAGATGAATAAAATATTATCCCTACTTACTGCAGGCTTGCTCTCCGGGCTTTGCCTCTCTGCTGTCGCCCAGAGCGACAAGACCCCTACAGATCCTCAGCTTGCCACCTCCAGAGCGATCGACATATACAGGAGCGTCCTCGGCAATGTCTCGACACTCTACGTGGACACCTTCGATATGGAAAAGGTGACCTCTCAGGGACTGAACATGACGCTCTCTCAGCTGGACCCCTACACCAACTTTTTCCCCGAGTCAGACCGGGCGGACTTCGCCTTCATGACCACAGGAGAATATGGCGGTATCGGTGCCTACATCCTGCAGGTGGACTCGGTGGTCTACGTGAGGGAGCCTATGCCGGGCTCTCCGGCAGCCAAGGCGGGTCTCCGGAGTGGAGATGCTTTCCTCGAGATCGACGGGAAGAGCGTGGTGCCCGGCACCGCATCTATGATCAGTGATAAGCTGAAGGGTCCGGTGGGGACTGATGTGAGGGTGTGCATCCTACCTGTCGGTGAGACAAAGCCGGTAGAGAAGACTCTCTCGCGCGCCAATGTGGTGGTGGATCAGGTGGTCTACAGCGCCATCTATGGCGATCGCATCGGTTATATCCGGCTCAATTCCTTTACCGACAAGAGTGCTGCTGACGTGCGGCGCGCCTACGAGCGACTGACCAGCTCGGGCAAGCTCAAGGGGCTGGTGCTGGATCTCAGGGGAAATACCGGTGGTGTGCTGGATGGAGCGATAGACATCGTGGGGATGTTTGTCCCCAAGGGGACTAAGGTCATGGAGACCAAGGGGAGGCTGCCGCAGTCCGGTCAGGAGTACCGCACCACCACAGACCCGATAAGCCTTGACCTCCCCCTGACGGTGCTGATCAACGGCTCCTCTGCCTCCTCGAGTGAGATCGTTGCCGGGTCATTGCAGGATCTGGACAGAGCTGTCCTGATAGGGAGTAAGAGCTTCGGAAAGGGTCTCGTGCAGTCGACACGCCCCACCCCATACAATGGCATCCTCAAGGTGACGGTAGCTCGATACTACATCCCGAGTGGGAGGTGCATCCAGCAGCTGGACTACAGCCACCGAAATCCCGATGGCTCGGTGGCTGCCGTCCCGGACAGCCTCACCAAGACCTTCCGCACCGCTGCCGGTCGCATCGTGAGGGATGGGGGTGGCATCCGCCCGGATATCAAGATCGAGGACGAGATACTGACTGAGCCGATCCTCTCCATGTCACGCAAGGGGGCGCTCTTCAAGTACGCCGGACACTTAGTCTCCGGCCGCCCGGCGCCGTCGAGCTACCGCGATATCGTGATCAGCGATGCTGAGTATGAGGCACTTTTAGACACCCTTGAGGCGGGGGACTTCCGGTATGGTGAGATGAGTGCCAAGGCACTTGACCAGCTGAGAGAGCTTGCCGACTACGAGGGCTATGCCGAGGGGAGCAAGGCAGAGTTTGACGCCTTACGGGCTAAGCTCAGCCCCTCGCTCCGCAGAGATATTGCCCCACACAAGCAGCTGGTACTGGACCTGCTGAGAGGGGAGATGGCGATGCATTTCTTTGGATCCCAAGGGTACTATGCGGTGATGATGGAGACGGATCCATCACTGAGGGAAGCAGTGCGAGTCCTCGGAGATCGCAAGAGCTATCGAGACCTACTGACCCCTAAGGACCGGAGCGATGGCAAGGAGTAAGGGCGAAGGCGGTCTGGTCTACTCGACCGGCAAGGAGACCATGGCCTCACTCCTCGAGGGGATCTCCCTCGGCAGTGAGGAGGAGACGCTCTCACCCGGTGAGCAGCGGCTCCACGTCCATATGGAGCGGAAGGGACGCAAGGGGAAGACGGTGACACTGATCACCGGGTTTGTCGGGCGATCGTCCGACCTGGAGGAGCTGAGCAAGGAGATAAAGGCAAAGTGTGGCATCGGGGGGAGTGTCAAGGAGGGAGTGGTGATCCTCCAGGGAGAGGTGGTCGAGAGAGCAGCCTCTCTCCTGAGAGAGATGGGATATAAGCAGACTACAGGTAAATAATGAATAGGAAGACACTCACGGTCTACTCTGCCTCGGCAGGAAGTGGCAAGACGTACAGCTTGGTCAAGGAATTCCTGCTGCTCCTTTTTCTTAATCACTACGCCCCACACTCAGACCTCTCAGGGGACCGTAAAGTAACCGAGTCGAAGGGGGATCCGTACTTCGGTTTCCAGGGTATCTTGGGCGTCACCTTTACGAAGAAAGCGACCCTGGAGCTCAAGCAGAGGATCCTCCGAGAGCTGATCCGCCTGAGCGAGGTGAAGGCGGGCACGACGATCACCGGCATCTCTAAGGATGTCATCAAGGAGCTGAGCGGACTGGTCGGCAAGACAGTGGGGGAGCTGAGTGATGATCTGCCTCGCCTCAGCAAGCACGCTGTAAAGCAGATCCTTGAGGACTACAGCCACTTCAATGTCCGGACCATCGACTCCTTCTTCCAAGAGGTATTGCGGGGTCTGCGCCGCGAGATCACCGGTCAGAGTTTCTCCGGGTCGTACCAGATCGAGCTGAATGTCGAGGAGGCGATCAACCTTGCCATTGATAACCTAAAGCTCGAGATGGATGCTAATACCTACAGCAACATCTCGAGCGTGGTCAGAAGGCTCCAGGCCGAGTCTATCGGCACGGACGAACGGGTGGACCCCTTCAAGGAAATCGCTGACATCGCTAAGCACCTCATCAATGGCAATGAGTGGGAGGAGATCAAGCCCGACCTCCTAAGCCAGAAAGCACAACAGCTCGTAAGTCAAAACCAGCAATACCTCAAGGGGGTAGTCGACACGTACGAGAGCAAGCTGCTACCGATAACTACCATAGCGAGGAAAATAAGTGAGTACAATCCCTACGGATGGACGAGCAAGATCAAGAGTATCTCGACGATAGACAATATTGCTGATGCCATACTACAGGAAGGACTCACTAAGGAAGGGATCTCGGAGTGGAAACTTACGGGTAGCGGTAAAGAGTATGAGAGGGATATCTACCCTCTGAGGGACCAGGTCGCAAATCTGCTCCCTACGAGCGGTGCCAAGGAGTATGTGACTGCCCGACTGCTACTGGACTACTTGGACTATATCCCCATACTGGCAGAGATTGCCAAGTCGATCGAGGAGTATGAGCATCAGAATCACCTGCTCCTCATTCCCAGGGTAAATCAGCTCCTTGATCAGATCATAGACGGAGACGACACCCCCTTTGTCTACGACCGTGTGGGCGTGCGACTACACCACTACGTGATCGATGAGTTTCAGGACACGGCCAAGCTGCAGTGGTCCAACTTCGAGCCACTCATCCGTGAGGCTCGTAGTAGTAAACACGAGAACTTCGTCGTTGGTGATGCCAAGCAGAGTATCTATGCCTTCCGCGGGGCAGAGAGTAGCAACTTCATCAACCTGGTGGATGAGATCAAAAAAGGATCTGGCGAAACCGATCAGGTCATCAATCTGCCTACAAACTGGCGGAGCGACGAGAGGATCATCACCTTTAATAACGAGTTCTTTGCAGACATCTATAATTACAATGGCTACTACACAGAGGACTACGATACCGAACTGACCAGGCTCCACAAGATGGTATACGAGAGGGACAATGTGAAACAAGAAGTCCCCGATCATAAGAAAGCCTCCCGCCCCGGGTATATTGAGGTCTCCGCCCTACCAGGTGGAAAAAAGGATGAGAGCATACCCGATGTAGAGACCTACCTCCGCGACCACCTTGTGGATCTCTTCGCTCGAGGATATAAGCCGGGGGACATCGCGATCCTCTCTCGTCAAAACGCCCAGTGCGAAAAAGTCGCCACGTGGCTTACCGAGTGGGCTGCTGAGGAGGAAGATCAGGCAGGTCAGTATGCCTTTGTAAGCAAGGGCGCTCTCAGCCTGACAAGCTCTGTCATAGTCCGTCTCCTTAGGACCCTGATCAGGGCACTCTCGACCGCCTCTCCTCAGAGCGATAATCTACTGAGACTGATGATCCAGTCCTATGTGCAGAGTAGTAACACTGAGAGCGGTACGAATAGCGCAGAGCAGCTCTACGATAGTCTTATGAAGCTCTCCACCACCGGTCTGTCGGTGTATGAGTTCCTCCTCAGAGCCATTAATCTCCTCGGAGAGCTGCCTGTCGAGGAAAAGCTCTATGTCAATTCCTTCATCGACCTGGCATACACCTACAGCAGGCGAAGTCCGGATCTGACGATCCGGCAGTTTGACGACTGGCTGGAGCAAAACATCGACAGGACCAAGGTTGATATGGGCAGTGGCGAGCTGGATCGCATCAATGTCCTGACGATACACGAAGCAAAGGGGCTAGAGTTCCCCGTCGTCATACTCCCATTCGCCAACTGGGACATCTACTCACCCAATAAAAGTAAGAGGGATCTCCGCCTGATTCGGATCCCTGAGGATGATCCTAACCTACCCTCAGATGTTAAGCCGGGCATCTACCTGATCAATATGGAGGATGGCATACGAGGGCTGGCGAGTGACTTGGCGCCTATCTATGAGGCAGAGAGAGAGACACACTATATGGATGAGCTTAATCTCCTATATGTCGCCCTCACGAGGGCAAAGAGCGAGCTCTATGTCTTCACTAAGCCAAAGCCTAAGGATGGCACAGTGACCAGGATAAATGATATCATCTTGGATCGCATGAAAAAATTAGAAGAAGACCTCAAGGACGACCTTATCACAGAGGAGCAGCAGGGCATATCGGTGTGGCGAAGCAACGTAGAGGTGAAGCCACGGCGACAGAAGGAGGAGTTGACCTCGACGAGCTGTGGTCAGGTAACCCTCGACAGTCTCGTCAGTATCGTCGACCTGAAAGACCTGAAGGTACGGGATAAGTATGCGGATGAGCGAACCGACTTCGGCATACTGATGCACAGTCTCCTCTCATCAGTGTATACCGCTGATGACTTTGCCCCCCTGCTCCAGAATCTTCTCAACACCGGCAGGATCAGCAAGGAGGACCACGACAATCTCCTCGCCAACTTCACCACAGCAATGAAGGATCCCACCTACGCCGGATGGTTTCCACCCTACGGAGAGGCCATCATCCGCACGGAGTCGACCCTCTATGACCAAGGCTACGGCAGGGAGCAGCGACCGGATCGGGTAGTACTCAGGAGAAATGGCGACGGGACGCTCCACGGTGTGGTCATAGACTACAAGCTGGGCGACCCGGACCCTGTACCTGAGGCTTATCGCCGACAGGTCAAGCACTACGTTGACCAGCTCCGCAGCAGTGGCGTGGACGAGGTGACCGGATATTTGTGGTACCTTCGCAGCGATAAGGGCATAATCAAGGTGTGCTGATGGGGACGACAACATTACTGGGACTGACTTTAGACGAGCTTACCGCCCTTGTGCAGGAGGTCGGGGAGCCAAAGTATCGGGCAAAGCAGCTCGCCGAGTGGCTCTACGTCAAGAGAGCCACCACCCTCGATGAGATGACCAATCTCCCCAAGGCACTTCGCTCCAAGCTGGAGGAGACCTGCACCATAGGTCGCAGCCCGGTCGCTCTCACGCAGGTGTCCAAGGACGGGACGGAGAAGTACCTCTTCCGCAAGCAGGATCGTCCGGAGCAGACCTTCGAGACCGTCTATATCCCGGAGGAGGATGGTCGGGCGACGCTCTGCATCTCCTCGCAGGTGGGATGTCGGATGGGATGTCGCTTCTGCGCCACGGGGCAGATGGGATTTCACGGGCATCTCACCCCGGCTGATGTGATCAACCAAGTACTCAGCGCTCCCCACTTCGACTCCCTCACCAACGTCGTCTTTATGGGTATGGGTGAGCCACTGGATAACTACAAGGTGGTCGCCTCCGTGCTGGAGATCATGACCGCTGAGTACGGGCTTGCCTGGAGCCCTAAGAGGATCACCGTCAGCACGGTCGGTCCCCGAGTGGGGCTGACACGCTTCCTTGAGGAGCAGAGAGCCAATCTTGCCGTTAGTCTGCACAGCCCCTTCCCCGAGGAGCGGGCGGAGATAATGCCTGTGGAGGGGCTCTTTCCCATTGAGGAGGTAATCGAGACCTTGGGCAAGTACGACTTCTCAGGTCAGCGGAGGCTCTCCTTTGAGTACATCGTCTTCGGTGAACTCAATGACGACCTCCGCCACGCCAAGGCACTGGTGGAGCTGATCCGCCCACTCAGGTCTCGGGTCAATCTTATCCCCTACCACCCGATCGATGGACTGCCTTATCACTCGTCTCGGAGGGAGGTCATTGAGCACTTTGCCGACTATCTCAATGATCACGGTGTCATCGCTACGATACGTCGCTCGCGCGGTCAGGACATCGATGCCGCGTGCGGCATGCTCTCCACACTTAAGCCACTCTCGTAGTCACCGATGAGAGAGGCAAGGGACCTTACCGGGGGACCGATCGGTAAGCAGATCGTTTCGCTGGCACTTCCGATACTGGGGAGCTCATTTACCCTAATGCTCTACAGCTTCGTCGACATGGCGTGGCTGGGACGGCTGAGTAGCCAGACGGTCGCCGCCTCCGGTGCGGCTTCCATCTTTACCTGGCTGGTCAATTGCTTTACGCTCATCACCAAGGTAGGCGCTGAGGTGACGGTGGCTAATGGCATTGGGCGAAAGGACGAGCGGGCAGCAGCGGACTTTGCGGCTCACAATATCACACTGGCACTCTACCTCGGTCTCGTCACCTCGTTCACCTTTGTACTCTTCACAGACACCTTCATCGGCTTCTACGGGCTCGAGGCACCGGTGGACAGGTATGCGACAGACTACCTGAGGCTCTGTGCGCTGGGGTTCCCCTTCATCTTTCTCAGCAATGCATTCATCGGGATATATAATGCCTCCGGACTCTCCAAGATCCCCTTTGTGGTCAATGTGATCGGGCTGGGGCTCAATATGATCCTTGATCCGATATTCATCTTTGTCCTCGGTCTCGGCATACGGGGTGCCGCTCTCGCCACGGTGCTCTCACAGGCGATCCTGATGTCGCTCTTCCTCATCCAGATGAAGTACCGAGATCGGCTGCTGGGAGGCTTCCGGATGATCCGGAAGCTGTCTGCCCAGACGACCCGGACCATACTTAAGCTGGGGGTACCGGCAGCGCTGATGAATGCGTTCCTAGCGGTGATCAACCTTACCCTTGGTCGCTTCGCCTCGGCGGCCGGTGGCGCCACCGGCGTGATGACCCTGACGATCGGTGGACAGCTGGAGGGCATCACGTGGAATGCGGGTCAGGGCTTCTCCACGTCTCTCTCCAGCTTTGTGTCGCAAAACTATGGCGCAGCGAAGTATGGACGGATCCGCGAGGGACTGCGATTTACCCTCTGGCTCTGCCTATTCTTCGGGATCGTGGGGACGCTGATCAATTACTTCGGCGGGTCGTGGTTATTCTCCCTCATCATCCCCAAAGATCCTCACGGTATCGCCGCAGGGGCGGAGTACCTCCGGATCGATGCATGGGCTCAAGCCTTTATGATGGTCGAGGTCTGCTTCCAAGGTTTCTTCTACGGCATGCGACGCCCACTACCCCCATCAGCGATCAGTATCGGGTGCAACTTCCTCCGTATCCCCCTGGCTCTCGTGCTGCTCAGCCTGATCGGTGGGATCTCCTGCCTCTGGTGGACGATCTGCATCACCTGCATCCTCAAGGGGACCCTCGCGGGTGGCTATTACCTGCTCAAGGGACGCGCCAAGATCTACCCGCCCACCGATGCGCCTGTGGAGGAGATACCCGAGGGAGCATGATTCGGACTTCTTTTGGTACATTTACACTGAGCTAACGCAAGAGAGAGTGAGTAATGGATCATGACGAAAACGTCCGTCCCCATCGGGGTGATTTCTTTTACCGATATTAGTGACGGCTAATATCGGTATTAGTGGCGACTAATATCGGTATTAGTGATCACTAATATCGGTATTAGTTTTCTCTCATACCGACACTATTCCGGGGGACCTTCCTCATGCGATTGTCCTGTACATCTAATATAAGAGTATAAATAGAGATAAAATGAGTACCAAAACTTACCTTTTTCTCCTCTCCCTGATCGCCGGCTGCCATCTGCTGCCGGCACAGACCGTCGAGCCACTGACTCTGGATGACGTCACCCCAGGTGGGAAGACCTACCGGAGCCACCAGCCCTCTACACCGACGATCTGCGGGATCATCGGCGATGGCGTGGTCACCTATGACAAGGAGGGGCTCAAGCTGGTGGACAAGTCCGGTCACGAGACCGATCTCCTGACGCTGCAAGAGTGGTCACAGATCGACGACGCCCCGACCAAGGCACTTCCCTGGCTGACGGTGTTCGGAAAAGGTGAGTACTTGTCCCGCACCACGGAGAGGGGCATCGACTTCATCGACCTGAAGTCCGGATCCATCGCCAAGCACTTTGCGTACGACACGAAGCGGTGGCAGCATCTACACGTGGCTCCGGGAGCCTCCTACATCGTCCTCTCAGACGGCGAGACGATGGCTCTACTGGAGAGCGGTGCGGCAGAGCCCCGGGTGCTGGTGAGCGACTCATCGCACAATATTGTCTATGGGATGCCGGCCGCACGGAACGAGTTTGGGACCGAGTCGGGTATCTTCTTCTCCCCGAGCGGCAGGTACTTCGCCTTTTACCGCATCGACCAGTCTGAGGTGACGGACTACCCGATCGTCCGGATCCATCGTCCGATAGCAGAGAGTGACCCGCTGAAGTACCCGATGGCCGGGCAAGGCTCCCAGCATACGACCGTAGGCATCTACGACACGGCAGATGGCTCCATCCGCTACCTCGCCACCGGTGAGCCGACAGACAGGTACTTCACCAACCTCTCCTGGGCACCGGATGAGAAGAGCCTCTACATCGATGAGGTGAAGCGCTCGCAGGACGAGTGCAACCTGGTGGAGTACAGTGTGGTGAGCGGTCGCCCCGTGCGGACCGTGCTGACAGAGCGCAACGAGAGGTACGTCGAGCCACTGGAGCCCATTGCCTTTACCGGTGACGGCAAGGCTTTTATCCGCTCCACCCGCATCGACGGCTACCGCCACCTTTACCTATATCGCACAAGGGATGGTAAGTTGATCCGTCAGCTCACCAAGGGAGCGTGGGAGGTCAAGTCGCTCTACGGGATCTCGCCGGACGATCGCTACGCCTACTACGTCGGCAATGAGGGTTACCCGATGGGTCAGGCACTCTACCGAGTGACGCTTGCGAATGGCGAGATGACCGCCGTCACCCCTGAGCGGGGGTGGCACTCCTGCAGCCTGTCTGCGGACTATACGACGGCGTATGACCTCTTCAGCTCCAAGGACACCCCGGCGGAGGTTCGGGTCATCGACTTAGGGAAAAAAGCCATCCGCTCTCATCTGCTCAAGAAGTGCGAGGTGCCCTCCGACCTCTCCCATCGACCCGAGGTACGTCTCGGGACGATCAAGTCTGCCGATGGGGTGACCGATCTGTACTACAAGATGACCCTGCCTGCCACCCTCGAGGAGGGGAAGAAGTACCCGACCATCGTCTATGTCTACGGAGGTCCTCATGCCCAGCTGGTGACGGATAGCTGGCGGAGCCTCCGGTACAATTGGGACAACTATATGGCTGAGCAGGGCTACATCGTCTTCACCGTGGATGGGCGGGGATCCAACAATCGAGGAATGGCCTTTGAGAGCATCATCCACCGCCGACTGGGTAAGGCGGAGATGGAGGATCAGACGGAGGGGGTAAAGTTTCTCTCCTCGCTACCCTACGTCGATACCGACCGACTTGGCGTTTACGGATGGAGCTTCGGTGGCTTTATGACCACCAACCTGATGCTGACCCACGGGGATACCTTCAAGGTCGGTGTCGCCGGCGGTCCGGTGATCGACTGGGCGTTCTACGAGATCATGTACGGCGAGCGGTATATGGACACCCCGCAGGAGAATCCCGAGGGCTACGCTGCCGCGCGTCTCTCTGACCGAGCCAAGGACCTGCGAGGGAGACTGCTCCTCATCCACGGCGGTGTCGATCCGGTAGTGGTGTGGCAAAACTCTCAGACCTTCCTCAACGCCTGCATTGCCGCCCGCACCTACCCGGACTATATGATCTATCCCGATCACGAGCACAATGTCCTGGGTCCGGATCGGGTACACCTCAATACCGTCATCAGTCGCTACTTTGACGACTTCCTCAAGTAATCTCAATTTCTGTAAGTGATATGAAAGCATTAGTACTCGGCTCAGGAGGACGTGAGCAAGCCATCGCATGGAAAATAGCTAAGAGTCCACTGGTCAGCGAGGTGATCATCGCACCGGGCAATGCGGGGGCTTTCCCCAAGACAAGGAATGCCGACCTCGACATCAATGATGCCGATGCCGTTGCGGACTTTCTGACCAAAGAGTCTGTCGAACTGCTTGTGGTCGGTCCGGAGCAGCCCTTAGTGGGCGGACTGGTGAACCGGCTACTGGCACGCCCTGAGCTAAGCTCCCTCCACATCGTTGGTCCCACTCGTGAGGCGGCACAGATGGAGGGAAGCAAGGACTTCGCCAAGGCTTTTATGCAGAGGCACGGCATCCCGACAGCCAAGTACCGCTCCTTCACCACCGGCGAGCGGGAGCAGGCGCTGGACTACCTCCGCAACGAAGAGAAGGCTCCCTATGTCCTTAAGGCGGACGGCCTTGCAGCCGGGAAGGGCGTGCTGATCTGCCGGACCCTCGAGGAGGCGGAAGAGGGACTGGACAGCATGCTCGGGGGGAAGTTTGGCCACTCGGCCGACACGATCCTCATAGAGACCTGCCTCACCGGCATCGAGTGCTCCGTCTTCATCCTCACCGATGGCAAGAGCTACCGCATCCTGCCGACGGCAAAGGACTACAAGCGCATCGGTGAGGGAGATACGGGACTCAATACGGGAGGTATGGGTGCGGTATCACCGGTCCCCTTTATCGATGATGAATTTATGACGAAGGTGAAAGAGAGGATCATCGAGCCCACCATCCGCGGCCTTGCGGAGGACGAGATAGACTACCGAGGGTTCCTCTACTTCGGTCTGATGAATCAGAATGGCGACCCCTATGTCATCGAGTACAATTGCCGCATGGGCGACCCTGAGACACAGGCGGTAATGCCGAGGATTGCGGGCGACCTAGTTCCCTCGCTGCTTGCCCTCCGGGATCAGAGCTTGGCCGACACGGAGGACCCCGGTGAGATTGAGGAGACAGCGCTCACGGTCGTGGCCGCCATGAAGGGCTATCCCGAGAGCTACCCCAAGGGCGCCCAGGTCATCATCTACGGTGACGACAGCGACAGCTCGATCGTCTTCCACTCCGGGACCACAGGCAGCGGACGAGACATCCGCTCGTGTGGCGGGCGAGTCTTTGCCGTCACCGCACTCGATCGAGGGATCATGCGGGCGAGGAAGAGAGCCTATGACCGGATGATGATGACCTGTTTTGACGATATGTACTACCGGCACGACATCGGCAAGGATCTCGTGGAGTACGAGTAAGGTGGGACCGGAGACTGAGCCTATGGAGCAATACCTGCCTAAGCTATCCTCACTTGGAGAGCAAGTGCTCTCTGAGCCTATAGTTGCGCTCGTGCTCTCCGCAGCCCTATTGTTCCTGCTCCACAGGCATAATATTCTCAGCTACGGATCACATATCGACGAGACGACATCGTGGATCATCATGGCACTCCTGATTATGAGTCAGGTAGGCATAGCTACACGCTCACTCTCTCTGATGATGGTCGCAACGATCATCCTGGTCTTCCTCAGCGAGTACATCATCACCTCGATCGCCCGGCACAAGTCCCCATTCATCGGATTTAATATCGGGCTTGGCATCGGACTACTTTCTCTTATCGATCCGATATGGTTGCCGACGCTCCTCATCTTTGGCTTTATGCTCAGGCAGATCGGTCTGGGGACTTGGCGGCACTACTCCGCCATGGTTCTGGGGGTGCTTATGGTGCTCTGGGTGGGGATCCTCCTCCTTGCGCCTCCCACTCCCGAGGGTGTGCTTGGATTTATCGACCGCACCTATGGATCTCTTCTTCACCCAAGTCTCCCAAGCAGTACCGACGACCGGTTACGAGTATCATCCCTCCTGATGCTTCTGTCAGTTACCACTATCGGGACTGTGATAGTCCGCAGGCATGCCATCGCGAGATACCGATGGGTCACCCATCTCCACCTCAGGCTGGGCTGGTTCCTCTTCGTCCTATACTGTATCTACTACTCGGCAGAGATGCCCTCGCCGGTTTTGTCTGTCTTCTTCTGCACCTCGTGTGTGACCGCATTTCTCTGCACAAATACCCAACGCCTTGTATTTCTCACATCCGCGCTCGGATCTATAGCCGGCTTCACGCTATATGCATTCCTACTCCCTCTTTCCTAACGACACGCATCCTATGATATCATTCATCATCCCTGTCTACAACCGACCCGACGAGGTTAGGGAGCTACTCGAGAGCTTCCTCAATCAGGAGTGCACGCCCCACGACTACGAAGTGGTAGTCGTGGAGGACGGCTCCGGCATTCCCTGCCGTGAGGTATGCGAGAGCTATGCCGACAAGCTGCCGATCCAATACCTCTACCAGTCCCCCAATGCCGGTCCCTCCGCAGCGCGCAACCATGGAGCCAAAGTGGCAAATGGAGACATCTTCCTCTTCCTCGACTCCGACGTAGAGCTCCCGCCCGGCTACCTCAGCACACTGGCACTCGACTTAGAGCGGAGACCGGTAGACCTCTTTGGGGGACCGGATGCGGCGAAGGAGGACTACACCGTGACACAGCGTGCGATCAGCTACGCGATGACCTCATTCTTCACCACAGGAGGCATCCGAGGGGGGCGAAAGGACCAGCCGCTGGACAAGTTTTACCCCCGCACCTACAATATGGGCGTGACGCGCACGGCATATGAGGCGGTCGGAGGCTTCCGTCAGGATCTCCGCTATGGGGAGGACATCGACTTCAGCCTGCGGGTGATAGAGGCGGGCTATCACTCCGCGCTGTACGACGACCTCTTTGTCTACCACAAGCGGCGGGACACGTACAAGAAATTCTTCGCCCAAGTGCGCCACAGCGGACGAGCTCGCGTGATGCTGGAGCGTCTCCATCCCGGCAGCATGAAGCCGGTGCACTACCTCCCCTCACTTTTCGTGATTGTGTGCTTCATCGCCCTACTCTCCAGCCTACATGGCGGGCTGATATTTCCACTCCTGTACGCCCTCCTGATCATCTTCGATGTATATGGTCGGGGCGACTCGCTCGAGCTGGCGGTCAATTGCGTGATAGCAGCCTTTGTCCAGCTCTTTGGCTACGGGATCGGCTTTATTGAGGCAAAGATAGGAAGGGGGGAAGGCTCAGAGTAGAGCGACGATCTCTCGAGCCGCCAGCGTCGAGGCAGGGAGCTCCGTCCGGAGAGCCTCCGAGACGGCATCGTAAGCCGCCAGCATCGCTCTTCGCTCAGCTGTATCAGAGAGCAAGGGTGTAAGGTGACTCCTTATCGCCTTGACCGTACACCTTGCCCCGAAGAGCTCCGCCACCACCTCACGGCGAGCAATCAGATTGACGAGCGAGATATAGGGGATCTTGAAGAAGTGGTCAAAGGCGAAATTCACCAATCGCCCGGCACGCGTCGCATAGCAGACCACCTGAGGCGCACCAAGAAGAGCCGTCTCGAGGGTCGCTGTACCGGAGGTCACTAATGCTGCATCCGCCCCCGAGAGGATCTCGTAAGTCTCCCCATACCGCACCTCCACCCTCTGCAGGCTATGGCGCTCTATGATCTCGCTGTAGAGCGACCGATCGATGGCGGAGACACCGGCGACCACCAGCCGGTACCTGTCGCCGAGAGACGCCACACTCTCCAGCATCAGGGGGAGATTGCGCCTCACCTCCGAGAGACGACTACCACAGAGGAGCGCAATGTAAGGTCGCTCCGCTAACGTCACATCAGCACAGCAGAGTGACCTGAAGTGCATCACCTCCTCATAGGTAGGATTGCCGACGTAAGAGACACGATCCACCCCCTTGGAGCGAAAGTAGGGTACCTCGAAGGGGAAGATACACTGGATCAAGTCGCAGTCCCGCCTCAGCTGACGGACGCGAAACTCTTTCCATGCCCACACCTTGGGCGGGATAAAGTAGACGATCTGCGTCGTGGGTAGCTGCTTCCGCACAAAGGGCAGGATATACCGCATGCAGAAGGAGCCGTAGTCCACACAGATCACCACATCCGGGCGATAGTCGAGCAGGGACTGCCTCACCACGTCCCGTCCTCGCCTGATCTCTCGGTAGTGCCGCAGGACATCCACGATACCCATGTAGGCCATCTCCTCCGACCTCAGCACACACGCCCCTCCCCTCTCCCTCATGGCGGCACCGCCCATATAGGCAAAGTCTGCCTGAGGGTCCTCGACTCTCAAGGCAGACATCAGATGCGCGGCATGGAGGTCTCCACTCGCCTCACCCGCTATGAGGAAATACTTCATCCGGCGTCAGTCATCCTCCTCCCACGACTGCAGGTCGCGGACATACTGATAGGCAGTGACATCGATCTTACACGGCACCATCGTGGCGTAGCCTCGATCCAAGGTCGCCACATCCCAGCCCTTCTCGGCCGGCTCATTGAGCACCAGGTCACCACTCAGCCAGAAGACATCCTTCCCCTGAGGGTTGCGCTGCTTGATAAATTCGTTGTGGTACCTCCCGTCCGCCTGACTGCAGACCCTCAGCCCCCTGACGCGGGGGATATTGGGCACATTGACATTGAGGTAGACCCCACGAGGCAGCCCCTCCTTGAGGATCCGCCGGCAGATGGCGCGCGCATAGCGGCAGCAGGCGAGGAAGTCGCTCTCCTGCTTGCCATGGATAAGGGAAATGGCGAGGGAGGGAATGTCAAAGATGCAGCCCTCTATCGCAGCGCCAAGGGTGCCGGAGTAATTCACCGCAATACCCTTATTATCCCCGTGATTGATCCCTGCAATGACAATATCCGGCATCTCCGTCACGATGACATTGAGTGCTAGCTTGACGCAGTCGGCAGGCGTGCCGGTACAGCTATAGACCGTCAGCCCCGGCTCCGACCGGACGAGGCTGTAGGTGATCGGATTGCGGGTGGTGATGGCACTTGATGAGCCACTCCTCGGCTCATCAGGAGCGACGACGATTACATCGCCCATATCTCGGAGCGAGAGGGAGAGCTCCGTCAGCCCCTTGGCGAAGACGCCGTCATCATTGCTGACTAAGAATAGTGGACGCTTGGCCATCTAGAGCGTGGGGATAGAGAGGAGGGTCACCTCAAAGATCAGGGTAGAGAATGCAGGGATAGACGAGCGAGAGGAGCCGCCGTAGGTATAGGCGCCGTAGCCCAGCTGCCAGGGGATCACCACCTCCCACTTCTCACCGACAGACATATGCTGAAGTGCCAGCTGCATCCCCCGGATGATCGACTCAGGTCGTCCGTTACCCTCCTGGTGGTATATCCAGGACTTGACGATCTCGTCGGTCTCAAGGACCTCACCGCTAATCAGCTTGATGGTATACTTATACTCCACCTGACTATTCTGGAGCGGTCTCTGAGGCTCGGCTCCCTCCGGCAAGCCCTGGATCACCTTATAGTAAATGGCATAGGAAGACAGCTCAAAAGCAAGCTTCTTGTAGGAGGTATCAGCAGCGATATCCTCCACGTACTTCTCGTTCTTCACCCTATACTCCGACTTCGCCTCATCGGGAGCCGTCTGATCGCAGGCGGTGAGGAGACCGAGCAAGAGGCCGAGGGTAAGCGAGAGGAGGAGACCTTTTAGTATGGACTTCATATGCAAAAAAAGGGATCAGAGGTTCTTCAGGAGGGACTTCATACTGACCTTCTCATCGATCAGTGCGTGCAGCTCCCGGATCGGGACACGCTTCTGCTCCATCGTGTCGCGGAAGCGGACGGTCACTGCCTCATCCGAAGGCGTATCATTATCTATAGTCACGCAGTAGGGCGTGCCGATGGCATCGTGACGGCGGTAGCGCTTGCCGATGGAGTCCTTCTCGTCGTAGACACAATTGAAGTCATACCGCAGCTCCTTCATGACCGACTCAGCGATCTCAGGCAGCCCGTCCTTAGCGACCAGCGGGAGCACGGCCACCTTGGTGGGCGCCAGTGCCGGTGGCAGCTTGAGCACCACTCTGGAGGAGCCATTCTCAAGCTCCTCCTCCACGTAGGAGCCGCACATGATGCTGAGGAAGAGCCGATCCACACCTATGGAGGTCTCTACCACGTACGGGACGTAGCTATCGCCAAGCTCCGGATCGTAGTACCGCAGCTTCTTGCCGCTGTACTTCTCGTGCTGGCTGAGGTCAAAATTGGTCCGCGAGTGGACTCCCTCCACCTCGCTGAAGCCAAAGGGCATCTCAAACTCGATGTCCGTCGCTGCATTGGCGTAGTGCGCCAGCTTCTCGTGGTCGTGGAAGCGGTACTTATCGTCCCCGAGACCGAGGTTCTTGTGCCACTTCATCCGCGCCGCCTTCCACTGCTCAAACCAGTCGATCTCCGTGCCGGGCTTCACGAAGTACTGCATCTCCATCTGCTCAAACTCGCGCATACGGAAGATAAACTGACGTGCCACGATCTCATTGCGGAAGGCCTTACCGATCTGTGCGATGCCGAAGGGGATCTTCATGCGACCCGTCTTCTGCACATTGAGGAAATTGACAAAGATCCCCTGTGCCGTCTCGGGGCGCAGATAGACCGTCATCGTGTCGTCGGAGGCGGAGCCCATCTGGGTGGAGAACATAAGGTTGAACTGCCGCACATCGGTCCAGTTGCGCGAGCCGCTCACCGGATCAGCGATCTCGCAGTCGAGGATCAGCTGATGAAGTCCCTCCAGGTCACCACTCCCCGACACCTCTGCGTAGCGGTCGTAGACCCTCTTTCGCTCATCGAGTATGCGCTTCAGATTGACACTCGTCTCACGATACTGTGCCTCGTCGAAGCTATCACCGAAGCGCTTACGCGCCTTGGCGATGTCCTTCTCGATCTTCCCATCCAGCTTAGCGATATAGTCCTCCACAAGGACGTCGGCACGGTACCGCTTCTTGGAGTCCTTATTGTCGATCATCGGGTCATTGAAGGCCGCCAAGTGACCCGACGCCTCCCAGATCCTCGGGTGCATAAAGATGGAGGAGTCCAGCCCTGCGATATTGTCGTGCAGGTGCGTCATGCTCTCCCACCAGTAGCGCTTGATGTTATTCTTCAGCTCAATTCCATTCTGACCATAGTCATAGACGGCACTGAGACCATCGTAGATCTCGGAGGAGGGGAAGACAAAGCCATACTCCTTGCAGTGACTGATGATTGTCTTGAAGAGCGTCTCGTTATTCTCAGACATATTATATGGAAAATCAATTGGTTCGCTTACAGGGACGATCCCGGTGGTCGTCTACGCAAAGGTAATCAAAATGTACGCACTATCCCCTGAAAAAGTCAGCGGACACCGAGGAGCTTATGCTGCTGGAGAGAGAGACGCCACTGCGGATGGGCGAGCACATAGGCAACGGTCTCAGCGAGGATCTCACGATTGCGCACCGGATCGCCCACATCGCAGGGCTGGAGGAGGTAGTGGTCGGCGTGGATGCCGTAGTCGCTCACCTCATGCGCCCCGTCGTAGATCACCTTGAGCTCATCTACCCGCTCAAGGACCACACGACCCTTTGCCCCCACATAGGCGAGCTTGGGCGAGCAGGTGACCCAGTCCACCCCAGGGGGGAGCGGATGGGTGCCATTGGTCTCCACAGCGACACGCTTGCCGAGCGCCCGGAGTCCCTCTACGAGAGACTCCGTCAGCTGGAGAGAGGGCTCTCCACCGGTCACAACAACGAGCGGAGCGGGATAGGAGCCGACCTCCGTGAGGATCTCAGCCGCCGTCATCTCGGTGCCGCGCCGGAAGTCTGTGTCACAGAAGTCACAGGCTAAGTTGCAGCCCGAGAAGCGAAGGAAGACCGCCGGGGTACCGGCCTGCACGCCCTCTCCCTGCAGGGAGTAAAAGATCTCGCAGACCCTCATAGGCCGGCGTCATTGTCGTCGATGGAATAGAGTGCGGTATTATTCTCCGACTCACACACCTTAGCCTTGTAGCAATTGGGGATCTGCTCCACACACCAGCGGGCAATATTCTCCGCTGTGGGGTTGAAGGGCAGCAGCTCATTGAAGTCCCCATGGTCGAGATAGGCGTGGATCCGTTCCTTGATGACATTAAAGTCCACCACCATACCCTCAGCATTCAGCTCCTCGGAGCGGCAGTAGATCGTGATGATCCAGTTGTGCCCATGCACTCGGCTGCACTTGCTGGGATAGGGAAGCTCCAGATGGTGGCATCCGGCGACCTCAAGTCTCTTAGCGATATAGTACATAATATTATATAGTGTCCTCTTACAAAAAGGGATTGAGCGGACCTGTGCTGATTGCCCCGATGACAAGGACCGGTCTATGGGCGTTCGGGACGGGGAATATCGGGAGAGCGAACTCTCATACCTATCCGCGGCGGAGTCTCGATAAGCCCCCGACATGGTAGGGCGCAAAGATCCGTATCTTTCTTATTTCCTCATGCAAAGATACTGATTTTACACGCCTCGCTCGCTTCGCACCACCCTTCGAGCAGCGGTGACGCGTATGAGGATCGCAAATTAGCGACACGACTATGCCTGAGCTTACAACTGATGCCCCCTGACCCTTGCGAGACATCAGGTGGATTACAGCAGGCTAACAGCCTCGGCATCAGGCTCCATTCTTTTACCGATATTAGAGACGATTAATATCGGTATTAGTATTTTCTTTTATCGGTATTAGTGATCTCTAATACCGATATTAGACCAAGGGCTCGTGATCATACACCGCTCTGCTTAGCGGTTCGTCATCCAAGGGGCAGTGGCAATGTATCTGGAAAAGTGTATATTTGTCTTGGTCTAGTAGGACTACAACTGAACTTTAACGACAAATAGAAACAATTTATCATGAAGAAGTACGAGTGCACAGTCTGTGGCTGGGTCTATGATCCCGAGGTAGGTGATCCTGACGGCGGCATCGAGCCGGGAACAGCCTTTGAGGACATCCCGGAGGATTGGGTATGCCCCCTCTGCGGAGCCACCAAGGATGACTTTGAGCTGGTCGAGGAGTAATACCCTCCACTCCCTAAGACATTCGCGATAGATCGTAGCGAAGAGAAATAGATATCCGAACCTCTCCTGAGGTCTCCATAAACGAGCTAAGGGACCGATGCGGTGTGTGATCCGCATCGGTCCCTTAGCTCGTTTTTACCCCACCCTTTACCGCTTGGGGATCAGCATCGCCATCGTCACGAGGAGGTCAAAAAAGACAATCTTGATGGACGCATTTTGCATCAGCTCCCTCCGTGCTGACGAGAGATCCTCCATCAGCGGGGGGTAGGAGCTAAGGGGGACGGCGGCGGCAACACTCCGGATCCTGTCGCGGATGGCGAGCCTGGTGTAGACGATCTCATCCGTCCCGTAGCTCAGTGCCAGCATCTCCCTGAGGATCCGGTCTGTCGCATCGATGAGCGAGATCACCTCCGGACGACTTAGGCCGGCTGCCTGGTCGGCAAACTCGCGGTAGGCCCTTGGGGTCCGCTTCATCGCTGTCTCCATAAGCCCGAGCGCCAGATCGATCGCCTTATCCTGCGCCTTGCCCTCGAGGAGTCTCATGGCACGCAAGAGGTTGCCCCTTGCGAGGTGACCCGCCTCATACGCCTGCTCGGGAGTGGCACCACACTCGCTGACGAGGTAGTCCACGAGACGGGTCTCCTCGATGGGCGGTACATCAATCCGCTGGAAGCGGCTCAGGATCGTCTCGAGGAGCCTCGAGGGATCGTGAGAGACGGCAAGGAAGATGACCCCCACCGGGGGCTCCTCGAGGAGCTTGAGCAACTTATTGGCCGTGTCCTCCCGCATCGTCTCCGGCTGCCAGATGAGGACCACCTGATGGGCACTCTTGAAAGAGCGGAGTGACGTGATGTGGATCAGGTGATCTGCCTCTGAGACAAAGATATGTGGCTGCTTATTCCCCCCCTTGAGGAGAGTCCTCCAGTCCTCCGGACCAAACCGACGCTGCTCCCTGAGGAGCGTGGCAAAGTCCTCCCGGAGATCCTCCGAGATGACCTCGCGGGAGTCGCTCTTGATCACCGGATAGCAGAGGTAGAGGTCGGGATGCTCCCAGAGATCCATCTGACGGCAGGACTCGCACTGCCCACATGCATCCGCCCCGGGCTGCTCACACAGTATGTGGCGGGCAAAGGCTGTCGCAAGGGGGAGTGCCTCACCGCCCTCATCTCCGCAGAAGAGGAGGGCGTGCGGTACCGCATCTCTCAGCCGGATCGAGGAGAGCTGATCTATCAGCGAGGGGTCGGCAAGAGTAGCCGCATAGTCCGGGAGGAGATGGTCGGTCATGTCGGGATCAGCCTCTCGGACGCTCTACTGCCCCACTGAAGGTATTGGTGGGATGAGCAGACTCGGGCGAGTCGAAGTACTTCATAAACTGAGAGCGAGCAAGGAAATTGGCCTTATCTACCTGCTTGGCAGCCAGGCGACCGGTCATCTCAGTGATGCTCTCATACTTGTGCTCCTCCATCCAGCTCTTCACCTCGTCAAGAGACTCGGTGATGGCCTTCTCCTTTTTCCCATAGAGGATGGATGCCATCTGTATGGCGTTGCCACCGGCAAGGACTCCCTTGACGACGTCTTTGCCATTTCGTGCTCCGGAGGAGATCGAGATGGAGAGACCGGGGACGGCTCCCCGGACAAGTGCCGTGAAGCGGAGACCATCGTAGAAGTCACTCGGGCTGCTGAAGACCGGCCCGGCAGAGAGGCACTCAGCCATCAAGTCCACATCAGGCATGTAAGACCTATTGAAGAGGACCACACCATCGGCTCCGACCATATGGAGGTCAGCGCAGAGGCGGATGAGGTTGCTGTAGTACTTGGAGATCTTGACGACCAGGGGCTTCTTGTACCCCGACTCCCGCAGTGTGGTGACCACCCTTAGGATGGCGCGCTCCGGCTCTCCATAGTCCTGCGTCCGGTCCGTCTCGATGCGCATGACGTTGAGCTCGAGACCATCGGCACCGGCATCAGAGAGACTCTTGGCATAGTCCACCCATCCCTCAGAGCTGGAGCAATTGACGCTGGCAAATACGGGGATGTCGACCGCCCTCTTGACGTCGCGCACCAGCTGCTCATGCCGGCGCACAGAGTGCTCCTCGGAGTACTCCTTGATGTAATTGTATGCCTCGGGGAAGTCATGCGACTGGGTATAGGTGTCGTCTGCCTCGCTCCGGATCTGCTCCTCAAAGATAGACTTGAGGATGACCGCACCGGCGCCTGCGTCGGCAAAGGTCTGGATCTTATCGACAGATGCGGTGAGACTGGAGCTTGCTGCGATGATGGGACTCTTCAGCTTTAGTCCGGCATAGGTGGTGGTTAGATCAACCATGGTATTGCTTGATTATCGTGATGAAATATAGACTGATGAAAATGCAGATCACCGGATCAGTAGTGGGTGATGATTGGCACATTGCCTTGATCCTTGGACTTCTTATTAGCAGAGGTCTTCTTGGAGGTCGAGGGGGTGGCGGCGGGGATCACTTTGCCCCCACTGCGCATAAAGGCCTCGACTCTCGGGATCTCCTCACGGATCGCCCTGATGCGGTTTTGGTCATTGGGGTGAGAACTGATCACCTCGCTCTGATTGCCTCCACCACTGCGGCTGGCCATCTTGACCCAGAGATTGGGTGCATTATGGTAGTCGTAGCCGGCAAGTGCCATGAGGTAGAGACCGATCTGGTCCGCCTCATACTCCTGCTTGCGCGAGTAGGGGAGCTCGAAGATAAGCTTTCCTCCCACATTATATAGGATATTGCCGACCACCTGGGCGCCTGCCGAGCTGTCGGAGAGGATCTGCCCCAGCGCCTGACCACCATACTGGCGGAGGATCGCTTGGGAGAGCCGCTCATTGGAGTGCTTAGCAACAGCGTGCGCCACCTCGTGAGCGATCACCGTGGCGAGCTCATCGTCGGTCCGTGCCACCGGGAGGATGCCCTCGTAGACGACGATCTTGCCACCCGGCATACAGAAGGCATTGACTTGATTGGAGGCGATGAGATTAAACTCCCACCGGAAGTAGCGGATGTCCTCCGTGTGCCCGATGGAGCGGAGGTACCGCTCGGTGGCTGAGGCAATGCGCTTACCCATCTCGCGGGTACGCTCTGTCTGAGCCATGTCACGACTCTTGGGGGCCTGGGAGATGAAGGATCGGTACTGCTGCTCACTGATGGCGACGACCTGGGCATCGGAGACGAGATTGATCTGTCTCCGTCCGGTGAGCGGTACCAACGAGCAGCCACTCACCAAGAGGGCGGTCATCAGAGTCGCAAGGAGGAGCCTATGGGGATGGATTATTTTCATTGTATATGGACTTACTGATTTACTCCACCAAAGATACACAATTATCGCCTTGTGCTGTCAGCCCTTTCGGTCTATCAGCACCGCCTTTGCCCCCACCCGAGGCTGATACATGGCTCGCGGGAGGAGGCTCATACTTCGCTCGATGAGATAGGTGCCGTAGCTCCTGAGATCGGTCAGCTGCTCCGTCTCTGAGGGGAGGATCGGCTTGCCGACGTAGACATCTATCACTTCGCCCTTCTTATTGAGGATCTCACGCGGGAGCATCAGGTCGCTGACGATGGGGATGTGTTTTTTCATGTAATAGAAAAGCCCGGAGTTGTGCCCGTCAAATATGATCGGGAATATCGGTCTCGATGCCCGGCTTAGGATCCGGAGGCTGGAGTTTTTCCACGGACTCTCCACCGGAAGTCCCCGCCTGAGCGAGAAGCGCCCCACCCCACCGGCGGGGAAGAGGCCAAGGGGGTATCCGGCCTGAAACTCTCGGACAAGCGCCCTGAGGCTCTTGACATTTACACTCGGGTCGTGGACATAGCGCGGATTGCTCTCCCGATTGGGCACCACAGGCACCCACATTTGCTCAAGAGATGAGATATGTGAGAGGACGGAATTGACCAGCACCTTGTAGTCCGGGCGTATGTGTCCCACGATGTCCACAAGGATCAGTCCATCAATGCCACCGAAGGGATGATTGGAGACGGTGAGGAACTGCCCCTCCCGCATCAGCTCGAGATTCTCCTCCCCGTGTACCCTATACGCCACGTCCACCAAGGGGTGCCGAAGCGCTGCACCGGCGTACTCGGGGCCGCTGAGGTGACAGAGGTCGGCATTGAGCCGGTTGATGGAGTTAACCCCGAGGATCCGCATGAGCCGGCGTCCGACACCACGACCCAGACCGGTACGGAAGAATGGCACCATCTCCCCCAGATCCTCGATCGAGAGGATGTCGTTACGCATGTCATCTCTACTCATAGGTCAGTACGTGATAGACATAATTGCACAAACCTAACAGAATATTATCACAACTCTCTAACAAGGGTGGCCTCAATTCCGCATGAAAGTTGATGCGGTGAGAAAAGTGGCGTCAGGACACTTTT